>JAVVRZ010000002.1:0-300000 GCA_036654455.1 Clostridia bacterium
AAAACTTGCTAATTTCCTTGCAAAACGCATTAAAATCCTTGCTAAACTCATTTTGGGCAAAAAAATATACACTCGTGTCGATTAAGACATAAGTGTATACCTAGATGGCGTACCCGAAGGGATTCAAACCCCCAACCACCAGAATCGGAATCTGGCATTCTATTCAGTTGAACTACGGGTACAAAGTAGAGTTTATCTATTGCAAGATTTATTTATTCAATAGAGTTTGTCTATCGCAAGGCTTATTTATTCGATAGTGTTTGTCTATTGCAAGGCTTATTTATTTGGTAGCGTTTGTCTATTGCTGGGCTAATTTATTCGATAGTGTTTATCTATTGCAAGATTTATTTATTTGGTAGTGTTTGTCTATTGCTGAGTTTATTTGTTTAATAGAGATTGTCTATTGCTGGGTTTATTTATTCGATAGCGTTTGTCTATTGAAGGGCTTATTTATTTGGTGGCGTTTGCGAAAGTTAAAACGCCTCTTTAAGTGTAGTTAGCTACAAATTAGTAAGCGCTTAGAAAACTTTGTTAAAATATTATAGCATAAAAAATATAAAATATAAACTTTTTTAATGGCTATATTACAAAACGCCTTGCTAAATTGCAAAGCGTTTCTAGAATAATAAGTATAAACTATATTTGTTAGTTATTTGCTAATAAGAACAGCTAAGTCTACTACTTTGTGGGAATATCCCATTTCGTTGTCGTACCAAGCTACAAGCTTAACAAACGTATCAGTTAACGCAATACCTGCCGAAGCGTCAAAAATACAAGTGTGGGTGTCGCCGATAAAGTCGCTAGAAACTACGGCGTCTTCGGTGTAAGAAACTATGCCTTTAAGCGTCGTTTGGCAAGCTGTCTTAACGGCTTGTTTTATTTCTTCGTAAGTAGCCGAGCGTACAAGATTTACCGTTAAATCTACTACGGAAACATCAAGGGTGGGCACTCTAAACGACATACCCGTTAGTTTGCCGTCAAGCTCGGGTATAACCTTGCCAACTGCCTTAGCAGCGCCAGTTGTGCTAGGAATAATATTTGCCGAAGCCGCGCGTCCGCCTCTCCAATCTTTTTTGCTAGGTCCGTCAACTGTAAGTTGAGTCGCCGTCGTAGAGTGAACGGTGGTCATTAAGCCGTCTTTTATGCCAAAAGCGTCGTTTATAATCTTTGCCAAAGGCGCAAGACAGTTAGTTGTGCAAGAAGCGTTGCTTACTACGGTCTGTCCGCAATAAGTGTTGTCATTTACGCCCATAACAAACATAGGAGCGTCGTCCGAAGGAGCAGTTATTACTACTTTCTCTGCGCCTGCGTCAATATGCCCTTGACACTTATCGATTGTTTTAAATATACCGGTAGCATCGCAAACTACGTCAACGCCGTGTTTGCCCCACGGAATTTCAGCCGGAACTTTGAGATTATAAACGGCAATTTTTGCCCCGTTTACAATAAAGCCGTCGGCAACAGCCTCTACCGTACCATTAAAACGACCGTGAACAGTGTCGTGCTCAAAAATATAACGCATATAATCCATATCATTAAACGCAGGGTCATTTATCGCTACTACTTCGCAATCTTGTCTTGTCAATGTTGCTCTTAGTATCAATCTACCTATTCTGCCAAACCCATTGATACCAATTCTAATCTTTTTCATTTAAATTTCCTCCTATTAATTTTAGCTATATTTGCTTACAATACTTATATTTTGTTTACCAATTTATGCTTTTATGTTAAACTGTAATAAAGATTATAAAAATAAAATGACTTTTTGTCAATTAAATGATATTAGTTTGACAAAACAGAGGCAAAATATTTTATTTTTATAACAAATACGTTCAAATATTGAGGAGGATAATAATATGCCACTTGTTACAAGCAAAGAAATGTTTAAAAAAGCCTATGAGGGCGGTTATGCAATAGGAGCTTTTAACGTAAATAATATGGAGCAAATTCAAGGTATTATTAGCGCCGGACAAGAAACAAATAGTCCGTTAATCTTGCAAATATCTATGGGCGCAAGAAAATACGCAAATATAGCTTACCTTAAAGGTTTAATCGACGCCGGAGTAGCTACGAGTAATCTTCCTATATGTATGCACTTAGACCACGGCGATAGCTTTGAAATATGCAAACAATGCGTAGACGACGGCTTTACCTCGGTTATGATAGACGCATCAAGACTCCCCCTACAAGAAAATATTGCGTTAAGTCGCAAAGTGGTTGAGTACGCTCACGCTCGTAACGTAGTAGTAGAAGCCGAACTTGGCAAGCTCGCCGGCATTGAAGAACACGTTGATAACAAATACGGTCAATACACTAACCCTAGCGAAGTAGAAGAATTTGTCAACAAAACAAACGTAGACAGCCTTGCAATAGCTATCGGTACAAGTCACGGCGCATTTAAATTTAAGGGCGAACCGATGTTAAGATTTGATATTCTTGAAGAAATAGAACAAAAATTACCGAATTTCCCAATCGTGCTTCACGGAGCAAGTAGCGTTCCGCAAGAATTTGTGCAAAAAATAAATCAATATGGCGGTAATATATCAGGTGCTCAGGGCGTTCCCGAAGCAATGCTAAGAGAAGCTGCAAAACGAGCGGTTTGCAAGATTAACATTGACAGCGACATTCGTCTTGCTATTACTGCAAGCATTAGAGAATATCTATTTACTCACCCCGACCATTTCGACCCCAGACAATATTTAACCCCGGCAAGAGAAGCTATCAAACAGATGGTAATGCGTAAAATTATCAACGTTTTGGGCAGTAATGGCAAAGCCTAAATTAAATATATCTTAGAAATTAATATAATACTATAACGATATTGCTAAGAAGTTTTATGTAGCTTTAAATTTAAATTTTTATAAAAACATAAATAACAAAAACAAGTACCTTAAAACTAGGTACTTGTTTTTGTTAATATTATAATAAACTGTTAAATTAAGTTTAAAAGTTAAAATTGTTTAGGCATATTGTTAAAATATTTGTTAAAAGTAATTTCGTAGCCATTGTCTATAATTGGTTGAGATTGCTCGACGTTTGCCCAGTTTGTTAAAGTGTCTAAACAAGGGAAAAAGGCTGTCGCATCAATGCGACTAGCATTGACCTTAGTAATATAAGCAACTTTGCAATAAGGCAAAAGTAATTTGTAAACGCTTGCTCCGCCACAGACAAAGATTTGTTCGCTGTCGTAATCTCTTAATATTTCAAATAATTCTTGCAGACTTGTTGCCATAACGCAGTTGTCAAAAGTTTCGCCCGTATCGCAAAGCACTATATTTGTTCGTTTGGGCAAAGCTCTACTGTGAGGAAAAGATTTTAGGGTGTTGCTACCTACCACTATGGTTTTGCCTAGCGTTTTGCCTTTAAAATTAACGGTTAAGTCATAAGGCAAACGAAACAGTAAGTCGTTATTTGCCCCTATCGCCCAGTTATTGTCAACTACTACGATTAAATTCATATTTTTACTCCTAGTAAATAGTTAAATCGCCACTTCAAATTTAGGCGCAAAGTCGTTATATTTGTAATCAATTAGTTTTGCGCTGTTTGTGGTAAAGTCATAAAAGCTACCGACCTTGTCTAACACAAATTTAGGCGCTTGATACGTAGGAAGTTGTATAAGCTGTTCGACAATAGGAATGTGTCTATCATAAATATGAGCGTTTGCGATTACGTGTACTAATTCGCCTGCGACAAGACCGCTAACGCTTGCAAATAAATGTAATAGGATAGCGTATTGCGTAACATTCCAGTTGTTGGCTACCGCCATATCTTGACTGCGTTGATTAAGTATGCCGTTTAAAACTTTGCCCGAAACATTAAGCGTAAGCGAATATGCGCAGGGATATAAGTTCATTTCGTGCAAATCTTGATGCACATACATATTAGCGATTATTCTTCTCGAATTAGGGTTGTTTACTAAATCGAACAGAATTCTATCTACTTGGTCGAACTCGCCCTCTGGGTATTTGTGTTTAACCCCTAGTTGATATCCGTAAGCCTTGCCTATTTCGCCGTCTTTTGCCCAGTTATCCCATATATGCGTGGTTAAATCGGCTACTTTGTTTGACTTTTTTTGCCATATCCAAAGAAGTTCTTCTAGCGCAGACTTATAAAACGTTCTTTTTAGCGTCATAATTGGAAATTCTTCTTGTAAATTATATCGGTTGACTAAGCCAAAAAGGCTAATTGTTCTCGCCGGCGTTTTATCTTGCCAACGTGGGCGAACTTCGCCTTGCTCGGTGACGCCATAAGCTAATATTTGTTTAATGTTATCTATAAAAATTTGGTCGGCTTTACTCATAAACTACTCCCTGTCCACGTTGATATGCACAAGATAGTTATTGCCTAGCGGACTAACTTTGTCTATTATTTCTTGTTTAATAGTTTCAAGCTTGGTCTTACACTCAAAAGGAATAACGAGGTCGAATATAAGGTTGCTGTGCGTTGTTCCAAACACTACTCTAAAATCGTGCATTGATAGATTGCCGTCCATTTTATTGACAATTTCTTCAACTTTTTGCCTAAGCTGATTTACCAAAGGGTCGTCTATCACGATAGGGTCTAGGTGGATTACCATAGTTATTTCGGGGGCAAAAGACAGCTCGATATTATCGATAATATCGTGACTGCTAAGAATAGGCTTAGACGAGTCGACCTCTACGTGCGCCGAAACAAAGGTCTTGTTGTAACCGTAGCTGTGAACGACTAGGTCGTGAACGCCTAAAACTCCTTCGTGAGCAAGTATGCGTTGCTTAACGCTTTTGACAAACTCCTGCGTAGGAGCTTCGCCTATTAATTTAGACATAATTTCTTTGGCAATCTTAAAGCCTGCAAAAATAATAACAAGGGCGATTAGAATTGTCATATATGCGTCTAGGTCTACGTTTGTAAAGTAGGTAATTACCATTGCGATTAACACGGCGGTAGTGCTAATACAGTCCGCCAGAGAGTCAACTGCGGTTGCTTTAAGAACGGGCGAAGATATCTTTTTGCCCATAGTTTTGTTGTAAGCAAACATACCAAATTTTACCACAATCGACAACACAAGCACAATTATAGTAACTATGCTAAATTGTGTGGGAACGGGATTGATAATCTTCTCTATTGCGGTAATAAGTAGCTGTCCGCCTAAAAAAAGTACAATGAAAGACACTACAAGGGCGGAAATATATTCGGCTCTTGCGTGTCCAAAGGGGTGCTGTTTGTCTGCTGGAATTGAGGAAATCTTAAACCCTACTAGCGAAACTGCGTTGCTACCCAAATCTGATAAGTTGTTAAAGGCGTCGGCTACCGTAGCTATGCTAGAAAACAGTAGCCCGACGATAAGTTTAGAAGCAAATAGCACAAGGTTACAGCCAACCGATATTATACTTGACATTACTCCGTAGTAATTACGATTTCTTATTTTTTTCATATTATCTAGTTTAAGGCTTGCAACTTCTTTTGTCAATTACTTTTTTGACTTACAAAATTTTGACAAATAATCTACGAATAGTCTAGTAACGACAAGAATTGCTCGGTTTGTTGCAAAATGTAGCCTAAAACTTGCTTGCAAGTAATCTCGTCGCATTCTACGTGCGCCCTTAACTTAGGTTCTGTTCCGCTAGGACGCAAAATTAATCTTGCTTGCGGATACATTGTTTCGACCTTATTAATTAAAGACGGTATTAAATTTTGCTTAATTTTTTCTTGGCTAGAAGGACTTATAGGAATACTTAGGTCTTGGCTAGGCAAACAAACAAGTTCTTTGGTATAGGCTAAGATACTGCCAACTTCCTTATATATTTTACAAATCAGCAAGGCGTTAAATAAAGCGTCGGCAGTTGTAAAATACTGGCTAAATAAATAGTGACCGCTTTCTTCGCCTGCGATAACTATGCCTTCCTTGCTCATTAACTCGAACATTTTGCTGTCGCCTACTGCGCTACGATATACGCTTACGCCTAGCTTATTAAGACTGTGTTCTAGTCCGCCATTAGTCAAGACCGTGCCTACGACTGCGTTATCTTTGAGTAGCCCTTTATACTTATAATACTTTGCGTAGGCATAAAAAACCGCATTGTTGTCTATAAGTTTATCCTTTTCGAATACGGTAAGTCTATCTGCGTCGCCATCGAAAGCAAAAGCTAGGTCGGTATTAGTATCAATTTGCCCTTGCAAAAAGTTGGGGCAAGTCGCTCCGCAGTCAACGTTTATTTTCTCCCCTCTGTTAAAATAGCAATACGCTTTGACCTTAGCGTTTGCTTGATTAAATAGTTTGGGCGAAACCGAAAATGACGAACCGTAGCAACAGTCTAGCGCTATTGACATTCCGTCAAGGTCGACGTTAAGTTTGCCGAGCAAGTCATTTATGTATATTTCTTCAATATTGTCAAAAACTTTTACCTCTATCATTTGTTTAGGGTAGTACATCTTCAACCCTTGAATTTTGTTAGATAACGCTTGTTCTTGCGACGAGCAAAGTTTAACTCCATAACGGTCAAAGACCTTAAACCCGTTATAGTTAGGCGGATTATGCGATGCGCTTATCATAACGCCGTAACTTGCGTTAAATTTTCTTACAAAGTGCGAAACCGCATTTGTAGGCATTATGCCGATGTTTATCACGTTACCGCCAAAATCATAAATACCTTGAACAAGGGCGGAAAGCAACATCGAGCCCGAAAGTCTTGTATCCCTACCTATTACTATTAAATTTTCGCTTTCGGCTAAACCTGTGCCTAGTTTATAGGCAAGCGAGGGCGTAATCGTTGCGCCCACTTCGCCTCGTATGCCGTCTGTTCCAAAAATATTAGTCATAAAAAAAGACCTCCCGTAAATAAAATAGTTGTCGTTTAAGGTCTTTTGTGTATAAATATTCTTTGGTATTATAAAATTTTAATTGTTTTGATATTCTAAATAATATGCTTTTGATAAATTATATGTTACCGAAAAACCGCTTGATAAGTATAAAATAAGCTTTTATTTATTTAAGCGTAGATAGGAAAGAGCCGATTCGCCTGCGACAGCTCCGTCGGCGCAAGCGGTTACAATTTGCATTAGATGCTTGTCAATGCAATCTCCGCAAGCAAAAATTCCGCCTTTGCTTGTAGCCATATTGGCGTCTACTATTATTCTACCGTTATTTACGTTAATTGTGTTTGCAACAAAACCCGTTAAAGCCGTTGTACCGACGTTGACAAACAGTCCGTCTATATCAATGGTGGAGGTCAAATTTGTAACATTGTCTTTAAGAACAATTTTTTCAACCTTTTCGCCGATAATTTTTGTTGGGGTTGCATTATATATTATTTCAATATTTTCACGATTAAGCGGAGAAAGGAAGTTCTCGCTCTTTTGCTTATCGCCCTTATATATAAAATATAATTTTTTAACAATATTGCTTAAATAAATCGCATCGCTTATTGCTATTTTGTTATTGCCTACAAGGGCGACTGTTTTGTTGCGATAAAAAGCGCCGTCGCAAGTTGCGCAGTAGTGAGCGCCCCTGCCGATATAGTTTTGTTCTATACCTAGCGTTGCGTAAGTAGCGCCTGTTGCAATAATCACGCAACTACAAGCGTAGTCTTGCTTATTAGTTTTTACAATATAATTTTTGCCGTCTGCCAAAACAGAAGTAACTTCTTCATACTTCATTTCTAGCCCAAGTTTTGTCGCCTGCTCAAACATCTTTTGAGTAAGGTCGTATCCGTTTATTTGAGTATATGAGGGAAAATTTGCAATTTCATTGAGTCGGGCAGTTTGTCCGCCTACAAAAGATTTTTCAAAACATACTACGCTTGCTCCGCCCCTAAGCGCATATATGCCTGCCGTAAGACCCGACGGACCAGAACCTATTATAATAATATCTATCATTTTTCCCCTTCTTTATTTTATCAGTATATTGTCTAAGTTATAGTTATATGAGTTATCAAATAAGAATTTACCTAAATATTTGTCGCTTTTAAAACTAATTAAATAGTGTAATTAAAATTAAATTTTGTGGATATTTATTTTTTTGTCTAAGTAATTATTGCCGTTGTTAAAAAATTTGAGCAATACGCCTACAAAATATAGAGCAATTCCAAAAGTTATATACAAGACTTGTTGAGCAAATTTAACGGTAAAGAACTGTTTAAGGGCAACAAGTATTCCGTTTGACGAATATTGATAGACGTAGAGCAACATAAATCCGCAAAAAACAAGAACAAAGCCCATTATGCCGAGCGAAACCAAACTCTGCATTCCGCCTTTACCGCCCTTGTCGAAGTAACGCTTAGACGCCATAAAGCCCATAGCAAACATTCCGGCTAGCATTACATATAGCCCGCCCGTTAAAAAAGTCTTAGTTATCATAACGGTAGCGAGCATAATAATAAAGGCAAATAAAAACGGCGTAAGAATAACTTTATGCCAAGGCAAAAGTTCCTTTTTAAGTTCGTCCCGTTCCTTACTTAATTTGCTGACAAATTTCTCATAACATTTGTAATGCGACACACATACCACTTCTTCTACCGAAAAATATATTCTTTCTTCTTGATTTAATCTCTCTCCGCAAAATGAGCATAGTTCGCTTGTGCTAGATTTGCATAACCTTAGTAATTGTGTAATAAAGTTAAGCACGGCTACTATATCGTCGGTCGAAGCAAAGACCGAAACAATAGGCGGAGACATACGAAAAGTAACTATGCCATAACGCTGAGCGTTCTCCTCCATTGTGCTTATAAAGGAATTTATTTCGACTACTTGGGTATTAAAATAGCAAGCGAGCATACCGCCCTGCATAGCAAGACAAACGTCATAGCCGTTAAACGTGCCATACACTCGGCTATGATAATATTTAAAATTATATTGCGAGGCAAATAGCCCCAAAAAATTAGTCGCCATATATTATTTATTTCCTTTTATGCCTATATTATGGCACAGTTTTAACTTTATTTCAACATTTTCGACTAATCGCTTTTGTAAAAGTTTTGTGAAGATTTTTATAATTTACTTTTTGTTTTAGTGATTATAAATAAAGGCAAAACACAAACAAAGCGTTTACAAAATATAGCCTAACCTAACTTAACAAAAGCAACAAAAATGCCACCTTAAAAAAGGTGACATTTGTAAAAATAATTGTAAACTTGGAAAAACTATCTCTTTGAAAATTGAGGAGCTTTTCTTGCTTTTTTGAGACCGTATTTCTTTCTTTCTTTCATTCTTGGGTCACGTGTTAAAAAGCCTGCTTTTTTGAGAGTCGTTCTGTCTTCGCCGGCAAGAAGTAAGGCTCTTGAAAGACCTTGTCTAATTGCGCCAGCTTGACCTGTCGAACCGCCTCCGCAAACGTTGACAAATATATCGTATTTGTTTACGCTAGCTGTGATTTCGAGAGGTTGACGAACAATGTATCTAAGCGTATCTAATGGGAAATAGTCGGCTATATCCCTATTGTTAATTGTAATTGCGCCTGCGCCCGTAGGTAATACACGCACACGAGCGATTGACTTCTTACGCCTGCCTGTACCCCAAAATTGTGTCTTTTTCTTTAAAATAACTTTCGCCATAGTTTGCCTCCTTAAATATCAAGCGTAAGCGCTACGGGTTGTTGCGCTTGCTGTTCGTGCTCTGCGCCCTTGTAAACTCTCAATTTTTTAAGCATTTCTGCGCCGAGAGAATTTTTGGGAAGCATACCTTTAACTGCTCTATAAACTACAAAGTCACTTCTATTTTGCATAAGTTTACCATAGGTAATCTCGTGCAGTTGTCCAGCCATACCAGAGTGACGACGGAAGACTTTATCTTCTAATTTGTTGCCTGTTAAAACAACCTTGTCGCAGTTAATAATAACTACGTGGTCGCCGGTATCTACGTGGGGAGTAAACGTAGGTTTATTCTTCCCTCTAAGTATTGCGGCAACGCTACTTGCAAGCCTGCCTAGTACTAGACCGCTTGCGTCTATCAAGAACCATTTGCGTTCAATGGTTTGTTTGTTTGCCATATAAGTTTTCATAATGTTCCTCACTTAGTTAATTAAGATTTTTGCTGTTCACGACGAATAAACATCTTTGTGGAGGAAGATAGTCAAGGGCAGAGCTTAAATACCCTTTGCTTATTCACAGCCTTTTAATTGTATATAATGACTAATTTTTTGTCAAGCAAAAATGTTAATTTTGTGTATAAATATGATTAATTTAATCTAAAACTTGTTAAAAACTCTCAGTAAGCTAATAGTATAGTTTAATATACTACGTCGATTAAGGTTAGCCCTTTGGGACTAAGCGTCTTAAAATATTTTGTACGCTTACCTTGCGCTAACATATCGTCAATATCTTGCAAAACAAGTTTTTCATACCCTATGTCGAGCAAAACTCCGCAAATATTGCGAACCATATTATATAAAAAGGAATTACCGCAAACAAAAACTTCAATAACGTTTTGCGTAACCACAACTTCAAGACTATAAATAATACGAACTGTGCTTTTTACTTCGCTTGACTTAGCAAACCCTAAAAAATCGTGTTCGCCTAATAATTTTTCCGCCCCTTGTTTGATTAAATCAACGTTTGGCATTTTATAAAGTTGAAGATAGGTTTGGTCGAGCGCAGGAATACGAGTGTTAGACACATAAAATCGATAAACATAGGTTTTTTTGATTGCATTTCTTCTTGCGTCAAAAGTATTAGATACTATTTCGGCGGAATGAACGGCTATGTCTTGTGGCAAAAATCTATTAAGCCCTAGCGGAATTTTTGCTAAATCAATATTACTTGGCGCATCATAATGAGCGACATAATAAGTTGCGTGCACGCCTTCGTCGGTTCTACCTACGCCGGTAATTCTAATAGGCTTTTTATATAGTTCTAAAAGGGCGTTTTCAAGCTCGCCTTGTATTGTTTTGCCGTTATTTTGAAGTTGAAAACCCGAATAATTTGTGCCTAAGTAAGAAATAATAAGTTTTATTCTCATTTAAAATATCATCCATTTAATTATAGGCAGAAAACCTCTTCCTAGCGACATATCTCTAATTAAAAATACCATAGTAAAGAATATAGCGATAACAAGCGTTCCCACCGCATCACGCCACGAAAGACGCATTTTCTGCATTTTTGTTCGTTTAGTCGAACCCTCATAACAACGAGAGTCCATAGCCAAAGCCGTTTCGCCAGCCCTGCGGAAAGAAGAAATTAGTAGAGGTATAAGTATAGGCACAAAAGCGCCGGCTCGTTTGAAAATATTGCCGGTATCAAAGTTAGCGCCTCTTGCCTTTTGAGCACGAATAATGCGGTCGGTTTCTTCAATTAAGGTAGGTATAAAGGCAAGCGCAAGCGACATAATTAAGGCTAATTCGTGTACAGGCGCTTTTATAAGCGTTAGCGGATAGAGCAAGCTCTCTATGCCGTGAGTAAGTTCAACCGGCGTTGTAGTAAGCGTAAGCAAACTTGCGCCTAACACTAAAAAGATAAGTCTAAGCATCATATAGCCGGCAAAAATTAAACCCGTATCGTAAATTTGAAATATCCACCAATCGACAAGCAACTTTGAAGTTTCGCTAGGCGAAGTAAAAAAAACATTGAGGATACTTGTAAAGATTACAATAAACATTATGCCTTTAATACTTTTTAGCACGCTTGAAAGCGGAACTCTTGAAAAAGCTACCGCAATCAACAAAAATACAAGAATAATGCCAAAGGCAAAAAAACTTGTGGCAAAAAAGATACCTATTAAATAAAAAATATTTAATAGAATTTTTATTCTTGCGTCCATCTTATGAACAAACGACGTTGTCGGGTAATATTGTCCTAGCGTTACGTCGTTAAGCATTTTTCACCCCAACAAGCTCGATAATTGATTTGTACACTTCTTGCACGTTACGCCCTTTGACAACTATGCCCTTTTGCGCTAGCATATATTTTACTTGCGCCATTGCCGGCATTTCTAAATTTTGGCTTAAATTGTCGGGATTTTCAAACATTTGCTCGGTAGAACAATCTTTAACTATTCTGCCATTGTCAAAAAGAAGGACTCGTGAAGTATTCTCGTATATTTCGTTCATATCGTGGCTAACCATAATAATGGTGCTACCCGAAGCGTTAAGTCCCCTAACCAACTGTAATATTTGCAATTTACCTTGTGGGTCTAGCCCGGCGGTAGGTTCGTCAAGCACTATTATACTGGGATTCATAACAAGTACGCCCGCTAGCGCAACTCTACGCCTTTCGCCACCCGAAAGGTCAAAAGGCGACTTGTCTTTGACCGTATCGTAGTCGAGTCCAACAAGATTGATTGCCGACTTGACAAGCTGAGCAATCTCGGGCTTAGTTAGTTTAAAGTTTTTTGGTCCAAAACCTATGTCTTCTTCTACCGTATTTGCAAAGAGTTGATATTCGGGATATTGAAAAACCATACCGACTTTACTGCGAAGTCGCATTAAGTCGACTTTTTTGCTTGTTAAATCAATATCGTCAACTATTACGCTACCGCTTTGCAATTTGATTAAGCCGTTAAGATGCTGAACAAAAGTAGACTTGCCCGAACCTGTTTGACCGATAACGCCTATAATTTCACCATCATTTATGGTTACGCAAACATCGTCTAAGGCTTTTTTGGCAAACGTAGTTTTTTTGTTGTATATATAAGTAAGATTTTTTACAATAATTGGCAAAGTTTATCTCCTAATTCGTTGGCGTCTACGCAATAATCGGGTAAATTTAACCCAAACTTGTAGAGTAAGCTATTAAGCTCGGCTGTTCTAGGCAGAGCTAGCCCGATTTTGTTAAGGTCAATAGTAGTAAATATTTGCTTAGGAGTGTCCTCGGCTACGATACCGCCCTTATTCATTACAATAACTCGGTCGGCGGTCAAGACTTCTTCCATAAAGTGAGTTATTAAAATAACCGTCATTTTTAACTCTTTGTTGAGCATTTTTGCTATTGAAATTACTTCTTTTCGTCCGGAAGGGTCAAGCATAGCCGTTGATTCGTCAAGCACAAGCACTTTTGGTTTCAAAGCAAGAGCGCCGGCTATGGCTATACGTTGTTTCTGCCCGCCCGAAAGCTTATGGGGCGAACGCTTAGCGTATTCGAGCATACCTACGCTAGAAAGCGCCCACTTAACACGCTCGACAATCTCTTGTTGAGGAACGCCTAAATTCTCAGGTCCAAAAGCAACGTCTTCTTCTACAATACTAGCTACGGTTTGGTTATCGGGGTTTTGAAATACCATACCTACGTCTTTTCTAATATCAAATCTATTTGCCTTAACGCAAGTATCTTTTCCAAAAACTTTAACCACGCCTTTGGGTATAAGCAAAGCGTTAAGAATTTTTGCAAGCGTAGATTTGCCCGAGCCGTTATGCCCCACTATTGCCACAAATTCGCCCTCGTAAAAGTCTACGTTGATATCGCTTACGCCTAAGACATAAGAAACTTCGCCGTTTGCGCTGTAAGTTTTGTAAGAATACGACATATCCTTAATTTCTATTATTTTTTCCATAGGTTATAATTATATCATATAAGTGTTTTTTACACAATTAATATACTTATAATTAGATAAATTCTAATTAAATTGACAAATTATACATAAACTACAAGCTCTATTATTGACTTTTATTACGCAAAATAATATAATGGGTGGGAATGGTTTTTAAATAGAATTATATCAAAATAACATATACAAGGAGAACAGTATGAGAAAAGTTACCATCGACGGAAATACTGCTGCGGCGCACGTAGCTTACGCATTTTCCGACTGCGCATCTATCTATCCTATTACGCCTTCTTCGCCTATGGCAGAAGTTGCCGACGAATGGGCAAGTAGCGGTAGGTTAAATTTATTCGGTCAAAAATTAAAAATTGCCGAAATGCAAAGCGAAGCAGGCGCAGCAGGCGCTATGCACGGTTCGCTAACAGCCGGCGCATTGACAACCACCTTTACGGCAAGCCAAGGCTTGCTACTTATGATTCCCAATATGTACAAAATTGCAGGCGAATTACTGCCCTGCGTTATGCACGTTTCGGCAAGAGCGCTTGCAACTCACGCATTGTCAATATTTGGCGACCATCAAGACGTTATGGCGTGCAGGCAAACGGGTTTTGCATTGCTTGCAAGTAACAGCGTACAAGAAGCTATGGATTTAGCCCTTGTCGCTCACTTAGCTACGCTAGAATCGAGAATACCTTTTATACACTTCTTTGACGGTTTTAGAACCAGTCACGAAGTTAGCAAAGTAGACGAGATTAGCTACGAAGAAATGGACGCCTTGCTTGACCGCAAATATGTTGACGAATTTAGAGCTAGGGCGTTAAACCCCGAGCACCCCGAGCTAAAAGGTAGCGCTCAAAACCCCGACATTTATTTCCAAAACGTAGAAGCTCACAACAAATATTATGACGTTACGTCATCTATTGTTGAAAAATATATGAGTAAAGTAAGCGCTCTTACGGGCAGAACTTACAACTTATTCGACTACGTTGGCAGTCAAAAAGCTCAAAACATTATAGTTATAATGGGTAGCGGAGCAGAAGCTTGCGAAGAAACGGTAGAATATTTAAACGCTTCGGGTTCAAACGTAGGCGTGCTTAAAGTAAGACTATATCGTCCCTTTGCAACCGAAAAATTTATTGAAGCGCTACCTAAGTCTACCAAACGTATTTGTGTACTTGATAGAACAAAAGAATGTGGCAGTCAGGGCGAACCTCTTTATTTAGACGTTGTAACCGCAATTGCAAAGAGCGGTCGTAATATTGAAGTGGTTGGCGGTAGATACGGTCTAGGCAGTAAAGAATTTACCCCTTCTATGGTACTCGCTTGCTACAAAAATCTTGAAAAGAAAGAACCTATCAACAGTTTTTCAGTAGGTATCGAAGACGACGTAACTAATAAGTCTCTACCTATCGACCAATTTATCGATATTGCTACTTCCGGCACAACAAGATGTAAATTCTACGGTCTAGGTAGCGATGGCACAGTCGGCGCAAACAAAAATAGTATTAAAATTATAGGCGACCATACCGAGCTTTATGCGCAAGGATATTTTGAATACGACAGTAAAAAGAGCGGTGGTAT
Organism: Clostridia bacterium; assembly: GCA_036654455.1. NCBI lineage: Bacteria > Bacillati > Bacillota > Clostridia > Clostridia bacterium. The sequence goes on from JAVVRZ010000002.1 coordinate 15,028, forward strand.
AACAATTTCTCACCTACGCTTTGGCAACAAGCCAATTAAATCGACGTATCTAATCGACCAAGCCGAATTTATCGCTTGTCACAACGCTAGCTACGTAACAAAGTACGATATGCTTAGCGACGCTAAGGAAGGCGGAATTTTCCTACTTAACTGCGCTTGGAGCGACGGCGAACTTGAAGAACGCTTGCCCGCTTATATGAAAAACCAAATCGCCAACAAACACCTTAAATTTTACTGCATCAACGGACTAGAACTTGCAATCGCAAGCGGTTCGGCAAAATCGCAAAATATGGTAATGCAAGCCGCCTTCTTTAAGCTAGCTAACATTATCCCAGCCGAACAAGCCGAAGACTATATGAAAAAAGCCGTTATTAAAACCTATGGCAAGAAAGGCGAAAAAGTTATACAAAGCAACTTCTCGGCAATCGAAAAAGGTATGAACGGTTTCCACCAAGTCAACGTGCCAACTAGTTGGGCTGTGACCAAAGACGGCGCAGTCGTAGTTGATAATATTGACAATAAATATTACCAAGACTTTGTTAAACCTATCTTAAACCGTGACGGCAACAACCTTAAAGTAAGTTCCTTTGACCCTACCGGAACAGCCCCTACCGGCACGACTCAATTTGAAAAGAGAAATATAGCCGTAATGCTACCTAAGTGGATAAGCGCAAACTGCATACAGTGTAATCAATGTTCGCTAGTTTGCCCGCACGCAGTAATTCGCCCCGTATTAGTAGCAAACGACACTAAGTTAATCGACGGATTTGACACAGTTAAGGCAAACGGCGTAAAAGACGCTCAATTCCGTATGCAAATTAGCCCTTATGACTGCACAGGTTGTTCTTCTTGCGCAAACATTTGCCCAAGCAAACAAAAAGCTCTTGTTATGGTTCCAGCCGAAGAAGTAGACGAAGTAGCCAACTATGAGTTCAGTCAAAAAGTTGAGAAAATTTCTAACCCGTTAAATAAATTTACAGTAAAGGGCAGTCAATTTGAGCAACCTTTATTTGAGTTTAGCGGAGCGTGCGCAGGTTGTGGTGAAACTCCCTATGTAAAATTAGTAACACAGTTATTTGGCGAACAAATGTTAGTAGCAAACGCTACGGGTTGTTCTTCAATTTATGGCGGTAGCGCTCCTACTTGCCCCTATACAACTAAGGCTAATGGCTTTGGACCGGCGTGGGCAAACAGCTTATTTGAAGATAACGCAGAGTTTGGCTTTGGTATGAACCTAGCTCAAATGCAAAGACGTAACCGCATAGCCGACCTAGTTAAGCAACTTAAAGAAAAATTAGCCGATTGCAAAGAATGCGCAGATATTTGTCAAGAATGGCTTGACGGAAAAGACGACACTACTAATAGCAAGGTCGCAAGTCAAAAATTGTTAAAAATTATTACCGATTGTAAAGATTGCGGTTGCGAATGCGACAAACTTTGCAAAGAAATCTATCAAAATAAAGATTGTCTTGTTAAAAAGTCAGTTTGGATATTTGGCGGAGACGGCTGGGGCTATGACATTGGTTACGGCGGACTTGACCACGTACTAGCAAGCGGAGAAGACGTAAACGTTCTTGTGCTTGATACCGAAGTTTATAGCAATACCGGCGGACAAGCAAGCAAATCTAGCCCGACAGGCGCAGTAGCTAAGTTTGCGGCAGGCGGAAAGCCCATTAAAAAGAAAGACTTAGGTATGATGGCTATGAGTTATGGCTATGTTTATGTAGCGCAAGTAGGTATGGGCGCAAATATGGCGCAATTAGTTACCGTTCTTAAAGAGGCTGAGGCTTATAAAGGTCCGTCTTTAATAATCGCTTACTCGCCTTGCATTAATCACGGTATTGATATGTCAAATTCTATGAACGAAATTAAGAAAGCCGTTGATTGCGGTTACTGGCAACTATACCACTACAATCCAGAATTAATAGAACAAGGTAAGAATCCTTTCTCGCTAGATAGCGTAGCTAACCCTGAGGGAAGTTATCGTGATTTCATTATGAAAGAAACACGTTACAGCTCGCTGACAAAAACTAAACCCGAAGTCGCAGACGTTCTTTTTGCAAAATCTGAAAAAGAAGCCAAAGAAAGAGTAGCAAAATACGCTAAACTCGCCGACAAAGAGTAATTGAGTAACATAACAGCCTAATATCTACATTATTAGGCTGTTTTTTTATCATTTTTAATAAAATTTTAGTTTTGATATTGACAAAAACAACCAAAAGGTTTATAGTGTCACTATGCTACTTGCAAAATAAACAATATTACTAATATGACATTGTTGGAGGACATTAAATGAAAATTAAGAGAATAGCTATACTATTAGTTTTACTAACCCTAGTGAGTCTTGTTTTGACCGGTTGCGGAAATGAAAACAAACTTATGACTATGGTTGAAGAATATAGGTCGCTTATCGAAGGTCAAGAGTTTACCGACGCTGACCTTGATAAATTTATTTATAGCGAACTTCCCCAAGAAACAATCTTAAAACTTAAAGAAGATATGACCAGTTGGCCCAACGAAAAAATAGGCGAAGGCGTTACTTTTGACCTTGTACTTAAAGAATTTGTCCATTATGACAAGGCTATGACGGACTCGCTAACAAAAAAGTACGGCTTTAAAGTTTCCGCAATGGCAGTTTGCAAAGCCAACTACAATTTTGTGCTACAAAACGTTTCAATTTTCTCAGGTTCGACAGCTGAAATAATCTTTATGAAAATTGCTGGTAACTGGTATATAGGAAGCGTAATTTATGACAAAACTAACCTTCTTAGAGATTCTAATATCTCTCTACCCGTACAAGCTTTTGCAGACTTCTTAGTTAACCCACCGAAAAATCAGGCGGTATACGAATCAACGTTTAACGCTCTATTTAACCCCTTGCTTCCCGTTGAGCAACGTGACAAGCTTAAAGTTAAGCTACTCGAATGGGTTACTAATAACGCTGTTGAAGGTTCTAATCTTAAAGTTGACTTAAAGGATATTGTATATCTAACCAAAGATTATGTTGAGAAAAATGACTTTGCAAAGATATATGGCGAAGAATATAAGGTTTCCCTTTCGGTAGCAATTAGAATTAGAGTTAGAGTAGGCACTAAAACAATAGTAGATAGCCAAAAAACAAAAAATCCTCAAATTGTGCTTGTTTATGTTGGCACGACCTGGTATATAGCCGACGTAATTTATTAAAATATTAAATTTGAAAGCTACGGTAAATTTACCGTAGCTTTTTTTTATTTTTATTTATAGAATATAACCGTTAACCTATTTTTGTTTAGATAAATTTCTAACTCTCGCCTATCAAGTTGTCCTTTTAGCTCGCAGTAGTTGTAGCGACACATTTAAAAAAACGTTATTTATTTAACATCGCTGATAACTTCTAGCTATTTTACTTTATTCGCTTGATTTAACGCAAATATTTCTTCTACCGCAAGCGCAACTTTGGTAATTTGCATAGCCTTATTTATTGGAATTATTTTATAGACATTGTCTTTGCTTAAATAAAAGCAGTTGTTAGGTTCATAAGAAAGCGAATACATACCATTTGAGTTAAAATGTAATTCGTCGCCGTTTAAAAAAAGCGTAAAACCTCTTATATCGTGCTTAACTTTTCCTTTGACCTTAGACGCAAACTTATTGTTGATTGTTTGACTAATTAGACAATCGTCTTCGAAACAATATTTATCCGCCTGAATTTGACTGCGGACGCTATCTTTTTGCTTGTCGTACCACTCTGTAAAGCTAAGGCGGTCTAATCCGTTTGAGATTACTCCGTAACTGTCCATAGCGTAAATTTTGCCACAAGAATTGCATTTGATTAAATTGTCGTCGCTAGTCATATTAAATTCGCTACCGCAATTTAAGCATTTGTAAAGTACGGTGTGAATATTGTAAGCGGGTCTATCGACTTTTATTTTATTTTCTTGTTGATATTTGTATTCGTCATAACTAAGCGAATTGATTATTTTATCGTAGATTACGTCTATATCTAAATTGCTAAGTTCTTCTGCGTATGCAATAATATTAGCCTCGCACTTAATTTTGCTTGTTCTATTAATTTTACACCACTTATTATAATGAAGATAACCGCCCTGACACTTGATAGCTACCGTTGTAACGCCTAAAAACTTTACAAGTTTTGCAATCGACATAGGAATATGGCTTGTCCTGCCATCGCAACTTAGACGCCCTTCGGGATAAAGCGTAACTACCGCAGATTTGTCGCATAGACTCTTAATTTGTTTTACCAGCTTAATATTAGGCGTAAACTGCCGTTTAGTAAGCGCCCCTACGGCATTTAAAATATGTCTATGGCGAGCCAGAAAATTTTCGGCGACTATAAAGTTACAAGTATACGCCTTTAAGGCTCTACTTACTAGGTGAACGTCTTTTTCGCTAGCGTGGTTAGCAAGTATTAGTAAAGGCGGTGTCAACCCCTCTAAACAAGTTGTGTCAAATGTAGCGTCAAGTTTGTCGCAAATAGGTTTTGACCAAAACCTCATACACATCTTGTATATAAATTTATTTGGTAGTCGTGTCAAGAATATACCTCAAAAAAAGCAACCGTTGTTGTTTCGGTTGCTAATTAATTTAATTTATCGTTTACCCAAGCAATTTCTTCCTGAGTAAGTAACCCTAACTTTTTGGCTTGTTCTATTATGTAGTCGGTAGTTTTGCGGTACTCGATGTCGTTACGATATTTATCGATAAGAAATTCGTTATCCTTAATTTGCTTTACAAGTTCCTTAATTTTGTTTTCAAAAGTAAACTTTTGCACAAGCAAAGTCGTCAACACAAAGCAAAGCACTACCACTACGAGTATGGCTAGGCAACCGGCTAATAATATTTTTTTATTTTGAAATATTGTCATTACCCTTTTCCTTAAAGTTTGTTGCCTTATTATACAACCACTTTAAGACTTTGTCAATAGAGGTAAGACAAGTTTTGCAATAAATAAAAAGTCCCAGTCCTAAGGCAAAAAAGCAATAAAGACTGAATTTACCGCAATTAATAGCTAAATTAAGATAAAAAACAGCTATTAGACTAGTTACGCCATACAAAACATCGGCAATTACCACAAATACCTTGTTACTACTACGGTGCGTAACTGTATAAAACAGCCCTAGCGCAATTCCCACAAGAGTAAATACGGCAAAAATAAATGGTTGGGATAGCGTTACGTCCATCTATTTAAATAAAGAAAAAGAGAATTTCTTCTTAACTTTGCCAAAATTTATGGAGTGAAGCGCACTATAACTTATGACGCACAAACCTTGTTCAAGTTCAAGTTTACTAATGCTTATTCCCTCGCCTTTAAAAGAGATTTGCCCTTCTTGCCTAGAAATAATGGCTTCTTTGTCAAAAATACTTTCGACGTTAGTGACGCCTTTTATTGTGGCGTCTTGATTAGTTACGCTTAGGTAATTCTCGCTCATTATTATTCCTCCGCATTAATAATATATTAATGCAGATTAGATATTATTAAAAGAATTGCCCTTAACTAATTATAATTTAATTTTTTGGTAATTTAGTCTATTTGACCTTATCGACAACTTGTCCGCTTAAAGTGTCCTTTACTACGTAGCCTAATTCCAATAACTTATCTCTAAGCTTGTCAGCGCTTGCAAAATCTTTATTTTGTCTTGCAAGTTTGCGTTGCGACAATAAATCAATAACTTCTTCGGGCAAGGTTAGCTCTTCTTGTTTAGGTTCTGCTTTTGCAAGGTTAAGGCCAAATACTGTGTCCATTTTTACAATTAAATCGAATATATCTTTGCTCTTAGGCTCTTTAATTGCCTTATACATTATTCCTAGCGCCATAGGAATATTTAAATCGTCGCTTATAGCTTCTTCGTAAGCAAGCAAATATTTGTCAATTACTTCTTTGCCAGTTGTTTGACTAGCTTGTTTATGCGCATAAAGCGTAGCTATTAATCTGTCGTAAGCTGTTTGCGAGGCAGTTAAAGCCTCGAAAGAAAAGTTTAATTTTTGTCTATAATGCGTGTTTAAGCAAAAATATCTAAATGCCATTGCCGAATAGCCCATATTTGTAAAGTCGGTAACGGTGTAGCCGTTGTTTAAAGATTTGCTCATTTTACCGCCTTCAAATAACATCCATTCGTTATGAAGCCAGTAATTTACCGTTTTCTTACCTAACCAGCACTCGCTTTGCGCAATTTCATTTTCGTGGTGAATTGGAATATGGTCGACTCCGCCGGTATGAATATCAAAAACTTCGCCTAAATACTTCTTGCTCATAGCCGTACACTCAATGTGCCAACCCGGAAAACCCTTGCCCCACGGGCTGTCCCATTGCATAATATGATTTGGCGTAGCTTTCTTCCAAAGCGCAAAATCGGCAGGGTGACGCTTGCCTGAATTAACTTCGACCCTTGCGCCGGAAAGTTGTTCGTCAAGGTTAATGCCCGACAGCTTGCCGTAGCCTGCAAACTTAGATATGTCAAAATATATGCCGTCTTCGGTTTCGTAAGCGTATCCGTTAGAGAGTAGGTCGACGACTATGGCTATCATTTCTTTGATATTATCAGTAGCGTGTGGCACTACAACGGGACGCAAATTGTTAAGACTGTCAAAATCTTTAAAGAAAGCGTTTGTGTAAAATTTAGCAATTTCTAACGGAGATTTATGTTCTTCTTTTGCCGACTTAGCCATTTTGTCTTCGCCTGTATCGGCGTCAGAAAGCAAATGCCCTACGTCGGTAATGTTCATAACGCTTTTTACCTTGTAGCCAAAGTATTTAAGTGTTCTAACAAGAGTGTCGACAAAAACATAAGCACGCATATTGCCGGCGTGAGCGTATTTATAAACGGTTGGACCGCAAGAATATATGCCGACTTCTTCTTTAATAGGAACAAATTCCTCTTTGGTTCGTGATAAAGTGTTATAAAATCTAATCATTTTCGCTACCTCTTAACTTATTGATATAATTTTACTATTTTTTATTGTTTAAGTCAACAAAGTTAAACTTAAAGTATATTTTTATTGTAAGCCTGACACATATTTTGCCTGTAATTATTTGTAAAATCGTAGCTTTTGTGCTAAACTACAACTAACTAAATAAAGAGGATATTATTATGTTAGACATTAAATTAATAGTAGAGAACAAACAGTTGGTAGAAGCTCGCCTAGCAAAAAGAGGCGGGGCTTACGACTTAGATACAATAATCGAGTTAGACGCTAAACGCCGTAGCATTATCGCCGACGTTGAGGCAAAAAAAGCCGAGCGAAATAGCGTAACAGCCGAGATTGCTCAGCTCAAACGCTCAAAGCTTGACGCAAGCGACAAAATTATCGCTATGGGCAAACTTGCCGAAACTATCAAGCAACTTGACTTAACCTTAACCGCAGTACAAGACGAACTTAATTCTGCAATGGCAGTGCTACCAAATATGCCCGACGACGACATTATAGCAGGCGATAAGGAACAGAATCAAGTTATAAAAATTATCGGCGAAAAGCCAAACTTTAACTTTAAATTTAAAAATCACGTAGATTTATGCGTAAGCCATAACTTAATCGACTACGAAAGAGGGGTAAAACTAGGCGGTAATGGTTATTGGATATATCGCAATAAGGGCGCAATTCTCGAATGGGCGCTACTCAACTTTTTTGTGGAAGAACATCTTGCGGATAACTTCGAGTTTATTCTTCCTCCGCACATGCTAAGCTATAAATGCGGTTATGGCGCAGGGCAATTTCCCAAATTTGCCGACGAAGTTTATTGGATAGACGGCGACGGCGCTCAAAAACAATTTATGTTGCCCACGGCCGAAACTGCGCTTGTAAATATGTATAGCGGAGAAATTTTAAAAGAAAGCGACCTACCGATTAAGATGTTTGCTTATACCCCGTGTTATCGCAAGGAAGCCGGTAGCTATCGTCAAGAAGAACGTGGTATGATACGAGGACATCAATTTAATAAGGTAGAAATGGTAAGCATAGCTACCCCCGAACAAAGCGCAAAGGCGTTTGAACTGCTCGTAGCCAAAGCCGAACGCATAGTTACTAAGCTAGGTCTACATTTTAGAATAAGCAAACTTGCAGGAGCGGATATTTCAGCCTCTATGGCTCGCACTTACGACATAGAAATATGGCTACCAAGTATGAATATTTATAAAGAAGTAAGTAGCGTATCAAATAGTAACGACTATCAAGCTAGACGCAATAACACTAGATACAAGGATAGTTCGGGCAAAATTAAATTTGTGCACACCTTAAACGGTAGCGGTCTAGCTACAAGTAGATTAATACCCGCTATTGTCGAACAATGCCAAAATGCCGACGGAAGCATTACAGTACCCGAAGTTTTGCGTAAATATACAGGTTTTGATATAATAAAATAATGCCAAAATTTATTTAACTTGCTATATTTACAAAATAATTAACAATTTTGACAAATAGTTATACTTAACAAATATTTTTAGCCATCTCTAACAAAATTAATAATTAAACCTTACCAAAGAAACATCTTCGCTACGATGTTTCTTTTTTTTGACTTTTAACTTAAATATTTATTTTTATATATACTTTTTATCTAAACTAATAAGTATATTTTTTTAATTAAATTAAAAACTAATAGTATGCTTATAATATTTTTACGAACAGGTATATTGTTCTTTATTTTATTGCTAGTAATACGCCTTATGGGCAAACGGCAAATAGGCTCGATGGAGCCTTTCGAACTTGTAATCACGCTTATTATTGCCGAACTTGCCTGCATACCTATGGCAGACCGCAACATTCCAATTAGCTATGGCATAGTAGCTATACTTACGATGTTCTTTATACATCAACTCATACTTTTGCTATCGAAAAATATGCGACTTCAATCTATCCTTTCGGGCAAACCCGTAATGGTAATTGACAAGCAAGGTATATGCGCAAATTCGCTTAAACAACTAAATATGCAGGTCAACGACTTATTGCAAGCAATACGCTCGGCAGGATATTTCAGCGTTGAAGAAATTGACTACGGTTTAATGGAAACAAATGGTCAACTCTCGGTTGTACCAAACAAAGATACTTCAAAAGAGCCTAAAACTCTACCTATACCTATAATTCTTGACGGCAAATGGGACGACGACGATATGCGTAGATACAAGGTAGATAAAGACAAAATTACAAGCATAATAAAAAGCAAAAAACTAAAAATGAAAAACATCTTGTTGCTTACAGCCGACCAAAAAAATAGGGTTATCATACACATCAAATACAAACCTTTTATAGCCCTAGACTACAAGGAGAAGTTGATTAATGAATAAAAGTCTAATAATAGCCTTAATTCTACTTGTAGTGGTAATAACGGGCGGAGTGCTAGAATTTGTACTTGTCGGCAAAGAATACAAAAAATTTGAAAAACAAGTAGAAGTTTATAAGCAAAAAGCCTTCGACAAGACAATTACAAATGAAAACGTAATTGATATGAAAAAACAATGGATAAAACTAAGAGAGCTAAGCGAGCTATTCTTACCTCATATAGACACTTACGAATTGAATCTTAGAATAACCGACTGCACAGCTTTTGTCGAACTTAAAGACTATAAAAACGCATATAATCAACTAAGTATAATAGCTATGCTTGCCGAATATATCCCTAACCTTGCAGTGCCGGATATTCAACACGTAATATAAATACCATTTCTATTACTTGTTTTAAAAATTAGACTTATCAAACTAAATTTGATAAGTCTAATTAATTTTAAATATTGTGGTTTATAAGTCTAAATATAAATTACTTTTGACTATTGTAAACTTCTTGCAATCTACTAGGGTAATCTGTCATAATACCGTCGACCTTTAAATCAATTAATCTACGCATATCTTCGACCTTGTTGATTGTCCAGAATTGTACGGCAATGTTATGTCTGTGCGCAGTAGCTACAAAGTTGCGTGTGGCTATTTGTATTCCGCTCATATCCATTGGCACTTGTAGACAAGTAATCGGCTCAAAATAGAATAAATCTACCAAAAACCAACTTGTAATAAGCAAACCTGCCGCCCCCATATATTCGGGACTAAAAATCAAATTTTTATACTGCTTTTTGTATTCTTTAAGCAATTTATATATGTCGCTGTTAAAAGAACCTAGACTAACTCGGTCAAATGAATTATATTTTTCTAATAGGTTGATTGTTTCTTTTAGAGCAAGCGCCCCTAATTGTCCGTCTTGCTTAATCTCAACGCTAATTAAATTGTTGGGAAAGGCGATTAAAACTTCTTCGAGGGTAGTTACAAGGAATTTGCTCTCGTGTCTTGCCGAAACGCCCGACGGATAGGTAACGTCGCTAGGTTTAACGGTCTTACCGTCAAAATTTGGGTGAGAACTTATGTATTGTTCCCTTGGCTTTGATTGGTCGTAAACATCATAGCCTAAGTCGCTTGAAATCATTGGGTTAGAATAATTGAAGTCTACGTTTTTAAGCAAATAATCATAGGTGTAGTTGGATACAAGCCCTGTTATATTAGTTGTGCGGTCAAGCGCTAAATCGTGACACATTACAAGTACGCCGTCGCTAGTGATTGAAACGTCGGTTTCTAACATAACGTTAGGGTTAATGCTGTATGCGTTGTAATAGGCTTCAAGCGTATTCTCGGGGAATTCGCATCTACCGCCTCGATGGGCAATCAATAAAGGCAAACTGTCGTTAACAATAAGCGGATTATTCTTAACTTTGCTACGTGGAAAGATTGCGATTGTCCCCCAAACAAGAATTATTACGCTAATAATAATTAACGCTTTATGCCACCTTTTAAGTTTTAAAGTCATAATTGTGTCCTCCTGCTGTATTCTAGCTAATATTAACAATTATTTTTAGTTAAGTCAATATACGATTGACGAAAAATATTAAAATTTATTAAAAATGTTTAATTTTGCTGTTAAATATCGTCTATTTCTTCAAATAACCGCCCTATTGACTCATTTATACATAAATCGGCTTGTTGATCATAAGGGGTAATTGACTTGTTGATAAGTACTAATTTACTACCCTTGTAATAATTGATTAGACTAGATGCCGGATAAACAGTTAGCGATGTTCCGCCGACAATAAGCATTTCGCATTTCTTTATAGCCGAAACAGCGCCAAGAATTGTTTGTTCGTCAAGACTTTCCTCATAAAGCACAACGTCGGGCTTGATTACTCCGCCACATTCGCAATGAGGAATTCTATCGCTATTTACAATTCTATCTACGCTAAACAGCTTACCACAGTTTTCACAATAATTGCGATGTACCGACCCGTGCAATTCGAAAACGTTTTTGCTACCAGCCATTTGATGCAATCCGTCAATATTTTGAGTTACTACGGCTTTAAGTTTATTTTTTTGTTCAAGCTTTGCAAGATATCTATGTGCGTAATTAGGTTGAGCAGTTAAATTAATCATTTTTTGTTTGTAAAAATTATAAAACTCAGCGGTATTATTTACAAAAAAGTCGTGGGATAAAATTTGCTCGGGCGGATACTTGTATTGTTGCGAATAAAGACCGTCCGTCGAACGAAAGTCGGGTATTCCGCTCTCGGTTGAAACGCCTGCCCCTCCAAAAAATACGATATTCGAGCTAGCGTCTAACCAGCTTTTTAAAATTTCTTGCTTTGTCAACTTCTCGCTCCTTGATTTATTAAATAATTAACTTAATTTGACCTAAACGTAAAGTTGCGATAATATTAATTATTTTCTAAATTTCTGTGTTGTCGGTTTCGCTACTTTTTTCAGTTATTTTGTTTGCGTGCTCGGCTTGATTGTCAATAGTTTTGTCGTTACGCATAAGTTTAAGGCTTGATTAGCATTCTCAACTACTGCATTTTAATTATCTAATTTTTCGTTTGTATCTTCAACTACTACGTTTGAGTCGCCCACTTTTGCATTTATTTCATATTTTTGTATCAATTTATCAATTATTCCTATTCGCATAAGTATAAACATTAGTAGCCCGTTTACAGCGGTGTTAAGTAATTGAAAAGGAAGTCTTGCCCACAAATAGACAAAGAAAGTCTTGCCTTTGCTATACATCAACCATAACGCATAGGTATTTAAAAATGCCGTAACTAAGACTGTGCAAATAACAAGAGCTATTACTAACTTAACATACTTATTTACGCCTTTAATCTTAAATATTAAGGCGGGAATAACCGCAATTAACACGCTGGACATAAAAATAACTGGGTTAAACGCCCCTTTTGGCACAATTAAACAGCCTATAAGGTCGCCTAACGCCCCTACGATTAAAGCAGGGGTAAGCCCTAAATAAAAAGCGGCGGCAAAACACACTAAATATGTAAAAGAAATGTAATTGCTACCCATAATAGGAATAGAAAAAATATTTGCAAGCACGTCAAGAGCCACAAATATAGCCGTGATACTCAGCTTTTTAGCCGTTAACATAAAAAATCCCCCTTTATGCAAAGGAAGACCGTAGAAATACTTACGCAATACTTAAAGTATGCGTTTATTATCGCAACGGACGCAATACAGTACCGCAAGAGCTTGGCTCTTTTCGTTGCTAGACGACTTCCCATTCATAGCACACTTAACGCACTGTATCTACTTTGCATATTTATTATAGCACAGCTTGCAAAAAAATACAATATTTGTCGCAAATATTTGAGTCTTTCGCCCTTAAAAAAGACTTAGTAAGTTCTACTAAGTCTTATTAGCTGTCAACAAATATTCGATATAAAAACTATTTAAAGTAAACGCAACTTATTAAACAAAAATTTAATAAATTACTGATTATTTATATCTTTGTCAAATAATTTCTTTAAATATTGACCGGTATAACTATTTGGTTGCAGGCTAAGTTGTTCGGGCGTGCCGACGGCAATTATTCTACCGCCCTCGTTGCCACCCTCTGGCCCTAAATCAATACAGTAATCGGCGACTTTAATCATATCTAGGTTGTGTTCGATTACAATTACGGTGTTACCGCCCTCGACAAGCTTGGTTAAGATGTAAATTAATTTGTTAACGTCGGCGCTATGCAGTCCGGTTGTAGGTTCGTCAAGCAAATATAGCGTTTTTCCTGTGCTTCTGCGAGCTAATTCGCTTGCTAATTTAACCCTTTGCGCTTCTCCGCCCGAAAGAGTAGTCGCCGATTGCCCTAGCTTAATATAGCCTAACCCAACTTGGCTAAGAGTATTTAGTTTATTTCTAATCGAGAAAATAGCGTCAAAAAATTCTAACGCCTCGTCTACGGTTAAATCAAGAACTTCATAGATATTTTTGCCCTTGTATCTAACTTCGAGCGTTTCTCGGTTGTATCGCTTCCCCTTGCACACTTCGCAGGGTACAAAAACGTCGGCAAGAAAGTTCATCTCAATCTTTTTTATACCGTCGCCCGAGCAATTCTCACAGCGACCGCCGGGAACGTTAAAGGAAAACCGTCCAGCCTTATAGCCTCGCTCTTTTGCAGAGGGGGTTTGCGCAAATAACTCTCTAATTTGAGTAAATAAACTTGTATAAGTCGCAGGGTTTGACCTAGGAGTACGCCCTATTGGCGACTGGTCAATGTTAATTATTTTGTCAAGTTGTTCGCAACCCTTAATCTCTTTGCACTCGACCGAAACAGCCCTAGCTCTGTTTAATTTGTGCGACAAATACGGCATTAATGTTTGGTTGATTAAGCTACTCTTACCGCTACCCGAAACGCCGGTAATTGCTACAAAACAACCAAGAGGAATATTTACGTCGATATTTGCAAGATTATTTTTGGTAGCGCCAACAATAGTTAAGTAGCCCTTGGGTTGTCTTCTTTGAGAAGGAATGTCAATTTTTAATTTACCCGATAAATATTGACCGGTAACGCTTTGCGGGCAAGCCATAATTTGTTGCGGAGTACCTACCGCAACGACCTCTCCGCCGTGAACGCCTGCGCCTACGCCAATATCTATGACATAGTCTGCCGACATAATTGTTTCTTCGTCGTGTTCTACCACAATTAAAGTATTGCCTAAATCTCTAAGCTTGCAAAGAGCGTCAATAAGTTTGCGATTATCACGTTGATGTAGACCTATCGAAGGTTCGTCTAATATATAAAGCACGCCCACTAGACCGCTACCTATTTGGGTTGCAAGTCTAATTCTTTGCGCTTCTCCGCCCGAAAGACTGCCCGAACTACGAGCAAGCGTAAGATAGCCTAACCCGACATCGATTAAAAACTTTAATCTGGTTTTAATTTCTTTAAGCACCATTTTAGCAATAACGCTCTTAGTTTGGTCAAGTTCGAGGTTGTTAAAAAAGTTTAACGTATCCACTATGCTTAGTTGACACAAGTCATAAATATTCTTTCCGCCTACAAGGATAGATAGAACTTGTTTTTTAAGTCGTTTGCCTTGACAGACTGGACAAGGCGTTTGAACCATATATTTTTCATATTCCTGTTTGGCAAAGTCACTTGTAGTTTCGGTATATCTACGTTTAAGCATAGGCAGCAACCCTTCCCAACGGCTAGCTTTATAGGCGTAATCGCCGTTTTTTGTGTATACGGCAAAAGGTTGACTACTGCCATAAAGAATAATGTCAAGTTTGTCTTTGGGTAACTTATCAAGCGGAGTATCGCAAGAAAACTCAAATTTTTCGGCAAGCGAATTAAGATAGTTGTGCATCCACGTTCCGCCGTCCATACTAAACCCAATAAGCTTAATTGCGCCGTTGTTGAGCGTTAAACTGCGGTCGGGTATGACTAAATCTAGGTCAAATTCGGCAAGAACGCCTAACCCCGTACAATTAGGACAAGCGCCAAAAGGAGAGTTGAAGGAAAACATTCTAGGTTCAAGCTCTTCTATGCTTACGTCTTCGCAATCGGGACAAGTATATTTAGAAGAATATAAGGTTTCTACGCCTTCGCAATCGCATACGACTAGCCCGTCGGCAAGTTTTAAGGCAATCTCTAAGCTATCGGTCAAGCGTTTGACTATGTCGGGCTTATTAATCAACCTATCCACAATCACGCTTATAGTGTGACGAGTATTCTTTTCTAGGTCTATTGTTTGGTCAAGATTGGTTAAAATTCCGTCGACTTTTACCCTTGCAAAACCTGCCTTTCTAAATTGGTCGAAAAGTTTGTTAAATTCGCCTTTTCTTGCCCGGACTACGGGAGCTAAAATTTGAAGTTTACTATTTTCGGGGTTACTAATTATTTTGTCGCAAATACTGTCAACGCTTTGTTTTACAATTTCTCTACCGCATTTGTAGCAATAAGAAGTGCCTATCCTTGCATAAAGCAATCTTAGATAGTCGTATATCTCGGTTACCGTACCAACGGTACTGCGTGGATTGTTATTAGTTGTCTTCTGGTCTATTGAGATTGAGGGCGACAAACCCTCGATATATTCTACGTCGGGCTTGTTCATTTGCCCTAAAAATTGCCTAGCGTATGCTGACAAACTCTCGACATACCGACGCTGTCCTTCGGCAAAAATTGTATCAAAAGCAAGGCTAGACTTTCCGCTACCTGAAATACCGCTAAATACTACTAATTTTTCACGAGGAATAACTACGTCTATGCCTTTTAAATTATTTTCTCTTGCATTTTTGATAATTATATCTTTCATTTAGTCTTTTTCTCTAACCTTTTTTGTAATTTTGATAATTGTTCTCTCAATATTATGGCTCTTTCAAAGTCAAGCTGTCCTGCCGATAAACGCATAGCCGCTTGAACTCGCTCGATTTCTAGTTTAATATCAATCGGGGTCAAATTAATGTCGACTTTTCTAATACTTATAGTATTCTCTACATTATGCACAATAGTTTTTGGAGTTATGCCATATTTAGTATTATAATCTTTTTGAATTGCCCTTCTGCGATTTGTCTCGTCGATAGCTCTACGCATACTGCCGGTGATATTGTCGGCGTACATAATAACGTGACCTTTTACATTTCTTGCCGACCTACCGATAGTTTGTATTAAAGCGCTTTCGCTACGCAAAAAACCTTCTTTGTCGGCGTCTAAAATAGCTACTAGCTCGACTTGTGGCAAGTCTAGCCCTTCTCTAAGCAAATTTATGCCCACAAGACAGTCAAAGTCGCCATTTTTTAATCCGCTAAGTATTTGTATGCGTTCCAACGTGTCTATTTCACTGTGCATATATTTGACGGCTATTCCCCGTTCGCCTAAGTATTTGCTAAGCGACTCAGCCATTTTTTTAGTAAGCGTAGTTACAAGAACACGACCTTTGTCGGCGACAACCTTTTTAATATTTGCAATTAGGTGGTCGATTTGCCCTTGTGTCTTGACGACTTCAATCGGGGGGTCGATTAGCCCGGTTGGACGTATAATTTGTTCGACTAATTGGTCGGCTCGGCTTAGCTCGTATTCGTTAGGAGTTGCCGACATATAGATAACTTGTCCTATTCTCTTGTCGAATTCGTCATAGGTAAGCGGTCTATTGTCGTAAGCGCTCTTCATTCTAAAACCATAGCCTACAAGATTTTCTTTTCTTGCTCGGTCGCCATTATACATACCTCTAATTTGAGGTAGGGTGATATGGCTCTCGTCGACTATGGTAATAAAGTCGTCGCCGAAATAATCTATTAAGGTGTATGACGGCTGACCTGCTTTTCTTCCGTCAAAATAACGAGAATAATTCTCAATACCGCTACAAGTATTGAGTTCGTTGAGCATTTCTAAGTCGTAATTTGTGCGTTGAACAAGCCTAGTTGCTTCCATAAGCTTGCCTTGCTGTTTAAGTTCTTCTACCTCGATTGCTAGGTCAGCTCTTATTTGAGCGATAGCCTCTTGTTTGTCGCTCACGGTATAATGAGTAGCGGGAAAAATTGCAACGTGATTTAATTCGGCAAGTTTTGCTCCGCTTACGGCATTGCATTGACTAATTCTCTCAATTATATCGCCAAAAAACTCAATTCTTATCGACTTATCCATAGACGAACTAGGAAAAACTTCAATGATATCTCCCCTTACTCTAAAAACGCCACGTGCAAATTCGTAGTCGTTGCGCATATACGCAAGTTCGATAAGCCGTTTAATCATATCTTCACGATTAAATTCTTGGCTAGGTCTAAGCGACAGAGCCGACTTGTAGTATTGTTCGGGAGCGCCTAGACCATAAATACAAGAAACGCTAGCTACTACGATAGTATCTGTGCGTTCGGCTAGGCTACAAGTAGCGGAGTGTCTAAGCATATCTATTTCGTCGTTTATATCAACTTCTTTTTCGATATATAAGTCCTTGTTAGGCATATACGACTCGGGCATATAGTAGTCGTAGTATGAAACAAAAAATTCAACTCTGTTATTGGGGAAAAACTCTCTTAACTCGTTGCATAACTGCGCAGCAAGGGTCTTGTTATGGCATATAACAAGAGCTGGACGGTTTGCCTTAGCGATTACCGAAGCTACGGTAAAGGTCTTGCCACTACCCGTTACGCCCCTTAAAACCTGATAACGCAGTCCGTCGGCTATTCCCTGCGAAAGCTTTTCGATGGCTTGCGGTTGGTCTCCGCAAGGTGAAAAAGCCGAGCGCAATTCGAAATTTCTTTTTTCTATTTCTCGCATGGCGTATTTAATTTATACAAAATATTTAGTCCTTCAAGCGACAATTCACGGTCAACATAGTCGTGTAAATTAAATTTATCGGTTACAAGTTGAGATAGTCCGCCGGTAAAGATAATTTTAGCGTCCTTTGCGTTTAATTCTTTCTTAATTTCTTCAAGCAAAAACTTAGTTTGCCCGATTGCGCCGTAAATAATACCCGATTGAATTGCCTTTCTGGTTGTATTCTCGATTACGTTAGGGGTAACTACAAGTTCTACCCTTGGAAGCTGAGCCGTATGAGAACATAGAGCTTCAAGCGTAGTTTTTATTCCCGCCGTGATACAACCGCCGACAAATTCCTTCTTGCTGTTTACGGCGTTATAAGTCGTAGCCGTACCAAAATCTACTAGAATAAAGGGAGCGCCATATTTTTTTAAGGCGGCTACGCAATTTACGATTCGGTCGCTACCTAGCTCCTTAGGCGATTCGTATTTAATATTAAGTCCGGTTTTTATGCCTGCCGAAACAGTAATTAATTTAAAACCAAAATAATATTCGATAGCGTGAAAAAGCGAATAGTTAAGTTGAGGTATTACCGAGGACATTATTCCCCCTGTAATTTTGTGTTCGTCAATATCGTTACTGCGGAAGAGTTGTTTGATTATAGCTATTGTTTCGTCCGAAGTACGCCTTACGTCTGTGCCTATCTTCCAACTGCCGACAAGTTCGTCTCCCGTAAATAGCCCCAACTTAATATTAGTGTTGCCTACGTCTAAGGTTAGTATCATTTGTTATTCTCCTAAAAGTATTAGCTTGTATTATTCTTCTATTTTTGCGACTCTACCTTCAATACCTAGATGCAAAGCTACCCTTGTTCTTAGCACGAGTATAGGAACAAATATAAGTGAAATTAAGTATTCGGGTAAAATATTGGTAAAAATTACTATTTTTATAGTTGTAAATAGCGCAGTATATTCTTCGCCCATATAGAGTTTTATTCCATTTAAAGCCAACAAATATAAAACTGTGTTAATACATAAACCTATTAACGTGCCAAGCACCAAAGAAATAACTTGTTTGACAGTTTGATTATTGACATCTTTTAAAATAATTAAAAACAACTTGTAAACTGCAAATGCGCCTATGCCTACGAATAATCTAGGGACAATGTAAAGTAAAGGGGCAAAATAGATTGGAACGGCGACTGCGTTAAAAATTATTCCTTTGATTAAGCTTGCAACGCCAAAGAACAAACCCGAAAAGAAACCTATTAGCCAGTCATTCTTAATGAAACAAAAACTAAATGTAATGAGTAAAACACAAGCTGCGGTTGAAATTGGCAAAGCCAAACTAATTAGCCTATCTAACATCATTGCCACAAAGATTGCCGCAAACATAATGCCATAAAGCGCAATGTAGTAAGTTTTATTTTTCATTTTTTCCTTAAATTACGGCTTGAAATATACCGCATACTGTTTATTTACTCAAACAGTCAAACTTTAAGATACCGTTAGTTAAATACGGTTCGCTTACATTATACCATAAAGCTTAAAATTTGTAACAAAATTTAACCCCAAACCATAGAGTAAATTAGACATTCCTATGTCAATCTTTATTGGAGGTTATGTATGTTCGGAGAATTTTTTTCACAAGACGAGCACGGTGGCGGACGTGGCGGTTGTGGCGGTTGCAACTGGATTATTCTTATAATCATATTCTGTTGCTGTTGTGGTGGCAAGATTAAGAACTTTTCAATCAACGTAAATCCCTGCTGTCTAATTCTATTACTTGGCTTATTGTGGTGCTGTGGCGGAATTCGCCTAGGTCAAAAAGACTGCTAATACTTTTTAAAGTATTGCCCCAAGCAGTTTAAAATTTACCAAAGAAGTACATAGTACTTAAAAACCATTAAAAGATAGACTGTCTTTATGGCAGTCTATGCTTTTTAATATGATATTAATTATGGGTTTACTTTTTACCTTACTAAAACAATAATTTTTAATTTATTTCAACGTAATTTGTCTAGTTTATCTTTCAAAATAACTATATTATAAACGACATAAGCGTTAAATTATTAGTGATAATCGCACTTTTATCGCAAGACGTTTGACATTTTTGCTTAATAATAATACAATTTATGTAAGTCATCTAAATAAGGAGCTACCAACAAATGAAAACAGTCGGGACAATTAGCATAGGCGTTAAAGCGCCAATAATCAAGCGTGGCGACGATTTAGTAAAGATAGTAACAAGTAGCGTACTGCAAGCCGAGCAAGAACTCGCCTTGCCCTTACTTGATAACGACATAGTCGCCGTAACCGAAGCGGTAGTCGCTCGTTCGCAAAACAACTACGCAACAATCGACCAAATTGCAAGCGATATAGCTAGCAAAACCAACGGCGGAGTCGTAGGACTACTTAACCCCATACTTTCAAGAAATCGTTTTTCTCTAATTCTTAAAGCAATTTCAAAAGCGTGTCAAAAAGTTATTATTCAGCTCACCTATCCTTGCGACGAAGTCGGCAATCCTTTGTTTGCAAATTCGCAAGAAGTTCTTGTAAATTCTAACGTCAACCCTTATTTTGATAGTTTTACCTACGAACAATTCGTAGATACTTTCGGCAAACCTTGCCACCCTTTTACCAAAGTCGACTATTTAGAGTATTATAAGTCGATTTGCCCTAATTGCGAAATTATTCTTAGCAACCGTAGCGATAACTTGCTTAAATATACAAACACTATTATAGTAGCCGAAATTCACTCTCGGCAACACACCAAAAAGCGCTTGCAAAGCTTGGGCGCTAAGGTTATTTGTCTTGACGAAATATTGACTTCTAGCGTAGACGGTAGCGGATTTAACAGTCAATTTGGCTTGCTTGGCAGTAATCTTGCAACCCAAACAAGCATAAAACTTTTTCCTAACAACGCGCAATTATTTGTCGACCAACTAGCTAGTTCGCTTAAAACTGCAACAAACAAAAATATTCAAGTAATGGTTTACGGCGACGGAGCTTTTAAAGACCCTGTCGGCGGTATTTGGGAATTAGCAGACCCAGTAACTAGCCCTGCATACACAAGTAACCTTTGCGGTAACCCTAACGAGCTAAAATTAAAGTATCTTGCCGACACTACGCTTAAAGATTATTCGGGGCAAGAAGCAGTTGAACGCATGCAAGATATTATTAAGAATAAGAGTAAAGAAAACGACGCCTTTAATACACAGGGTACGACACCTCGTAGGTATATCGATTTGCTTGCAAGTTTAGCCGATTTAACTAGCGGTAGCGGTGACAAGGGTACGCCCATAATACTTATTAAAAATTACTTCAACAACTATGCGGATAAATAAAAATTAATTTACAAGTTCTATCGTAATATGCTATAAGGAGAAAAATATGAAAAGAAGAGAAGCTTTTAGAATTAAAACCGTAGACCCAACATTTTCTTTAATTATGAGTATAATGCCTCGCAGGTACGACGCTACAAATTACTCTATGATTGACATTCCTTGCGAAGGTATGGACAAATTTATAGCAAAAAAGCGTGAAGAAACCGGCGAAAAATATTCTTATATGCACATAATAATTGCTTCGTTAGTGCGTACGCTTGCTATTCGCCCTCATTTCAACCGTTTTGTAATGAACGCTAGACTTTACGAACGTTACGGCGTTACCGTTTGCTTTACAATTAAGCAAGTACTTAGGGACGACGCCGAAGAAATTACCATCAAGCACACCTTCTGCGGACACGAAACAATACAAGAAATTAAAAATACGCTTGACCATTTAATTGACTCTAATCTCAATCAAACTAGCGTCAGTAGTACGACAAAAACAGCTCGCACCGTAGGCGGACTACCTATTTGGCTATCCAAAATGGTAGTAAATTTCTTGCGCATTACCGATAAAAATAACTGTATGCCCAAAAAATTCTTAGATATATCGCCCTTCCACACAAGTTTTTTTATTACAAACCTTAAATCAATTAAAATGAGCACAATCTTTCACCATTGTTACGACTTCGGCACGACCGGACTATTTGTAGCTATGGGCAAAGAGAAAATGGAACCGGTTGTAAACGAATTAAATCAAGTAGTACCCAAAAAAATAATAAAATTAGGTTTTTCTTGTGACGAAAGAATATGCGACGGACACTATTCGGGCGGTTCTTTCCAAGTACTTAAACGCAATATGTTATTTCCGGAAAATCTTGAAACCGAGTATCACGACCAAAAAGTTGACGCCGAAATAGCTAGACAAGCTAAACAAAAAGCAATCGACCAAGCAATTAAACTTAAACAGCAAGCAAAGCAATCAAAAAAACAGATTAAGAAATAAACCTAAATCAGTAACAAAATATTAAACTAATAATTTTTAAAAAAATTACCTCTTACCCAAAAAGTAAGAGGTAATTTTATCTTTAAAATTTGTTTAATAGAGTTAAAGCGTTTAACTCTAAGCCTATTAAAAAGCCTGTGGAAAACCACAGGCAAAGGCGTCTAGCTGTTATTCAGCTTCTTTTATTGCGCCAACAGGACATTGAGCTGCGCAAGTACCGCAGTCAACGCACAGGTCAGGGTTAATCTCAAATTTGCCGTCGCCTTCGTAAATAGCCTCGGTAGGACAAACAGATTGACAAGAACCACAAGCTATGCAAGCATCTGTAATTTTGTGAGCCATAGTAAATACCTCCTCTACTAAGTAACTATATTCTAACACCTATTGATAGTACTGTCAAATTATTAACCAAGACAAACAAACTTTTTAGTCAATAATATTCTTTAAGTCGGGTTCTACGCTGTCGTCGATAGCTTCGGCTATCACCTTAGAAGCTTTAATTTCTTCTAGGTCATAATCGTGGTATTCGCTTTGGTCGCCCGAAGTAATCTCCGCCTTGACTTTACGTCTAAGTAGGTCGACAGAAACCACTCTTGCCTTGCCTTGCGGAGTAGTAATAATGCTATTTATTGCCGGCATAAAACGGCTTGTTTCTTCGTAATGGTCATTCTCAAATCTTAAACAACACATTAAAAGACCGCATAAACCGCTAATTTTACCGGGATTTAAAGATAAGCCTTGCGTTTTTGCCATGTGAATACTTACTTTATCGTCAAAGTCAGTTAAATGAGTAGCGCAACAACAAGGACGACCGCAAGGGCCAAGTCCGCCTACTTGTTTACACTCGTCACGCTTGCCTATTTGTCTAAGTTCAACCCTTATATGAAATACGCTAGCTAAATCTTTGACAAGCTCCCTAAAATCTACCCTACCGTCGGCGGTGTAATAAAGAATAATTTTAGCGTCGTCAAAGGTGTATTCGCAACCGGTTAAGTTCATACCGAGCTTGTGCTTGTCAATTTTTTCTTGGGCAAGTTGCATAGCTCGCTCTCTTTTTGCAAGATTATCTTGCTGGTGGGCTAAATCTTTTTCGGTAGCTTTTCTAATAATTGGTTTGAGTTGCCCTTTAATCTCGTCGTCGGCAACTTCTTTATTAGCAATAGCTACAAAACCAAATTCTATGCCTCTAATTGTTTCGACAATAACGTTATCGCCTACATTAAATTCTATGCCTTCGGGTGAAAAGTAATAAACTTTGCACGCGCTTTTAAATCTTACGCCTACTATATCTGGCATTTGTGTTTTACCTCCAAAATTTTGAGTATTAAGTTGTCAAGCGTAGCGTCATAGGACACGCCTCTATCTATATTTCGTTTGGCAGTATCAATATATTCGATTATTCTATACACGCTTTCTTTTGAGTAATTGTTAGCTACAAGTTTAAGCTCGTCTATATAACTAGATAATTCTAGCTCGCCATTTAATTTTACGCTATTTAGTAGAATTGTTTGCATAAGCAAAAACAATTCTTTACATTTTTGCTCGTATTTTGCAAGTTTTGACACATATTTAATTGCGTAACCCGACGAAGTCATATTTATAAACATATCGAAGACAATATCGCACATTTGAGAGTCGTTACTAAGCAAAATTTGCTCGGCTCGGTAAAGATTGCCCACGCATAGCACACTTGCAATTTGAGATGGTTTAAGTTCAAAACCATTTGCGACAAAATAGTCGGCAATTTGTTTAGGCGGAGTTTTTTCAAGCGTAACGCAATAACACCTACTTTTTACAGTGTCGTTAAGCTCGCCTAAATTAGTTACGCCGATAAAAATATAAACGTTGCTATTTGGTTCTTCTAAGGTTTTTAAAATTTTGCCTTGCCAATTATCGGCAAAAGACATTTTGCAAGCATTGACTAGAAAAACTCTATTTTTGCTTATTTTGGGCTTTACCACTGACAAATCTACAAGTTCTTCAATATTTGCGACGTTTATTCTATCTTTTTCGTTTGGATAACTTGAACAATCTACGTGAAGTCCTTTAAGGGCGTTAAGACAGTTTACGCACGACAAGCAACCAAAATTGTCGCATAAGGCAAAACAACTTAGCAGAGTCAAGCTTTTTTCAACCATACTAGCTTCGCCCTCTATTATATAGGCGTGACTTGCTTTGTTGCTGGCAAAAGCCTGTTTGATTGTCTTAATTGGTTTATTTGCAAGTAGAAGTCTAGTTAAATCCATATTTATAAGATTCCTCTAACTTTTAGAGCGTATTTAATTTTTTCTTGCGTTTCTTCTCTTGTGCCAGAAGCGTTGATTACTATAAACCTAGACGGTTCTTGTCTAATCAATTCGTGGTAAGCCGAATATACTTTTTTGTGAAACTCAGCGTTTTGCACCTCTATCCTATCTCTTTTGTCAACTCCGCCTTTTCTTGCGAAGGCAAGTTCGGGAGCAAGGTCAAGAAAGATTGTGTATTGAGGCATATATTCGCCTATGGCTATGCTATTTAAAAGACGAACTTTTTCTAGTCCTAGTCCTCGTGCTATGCCTTGATAAGCGTAGGAGCTATCTACAAACCTATCGCAAATTACAGTTTTGCCTTGATTTAGGGCAGGAACGATTATTTCATTAAGATGTTGGGCTCGTGACGAAGCGTAGAGAAAAGCCTCGCACAAATCGCAAATCTCGGCGTTATTTGCGTCAAGTATAATTTGGCGAATTTTCTCTGCGACCCTTGAACCGCCCGGCTCACGTGTAAACAAGATATTTAAATTGTTTTGCTCGCAATATTGTTTAAGCATTTTGGTTTGCATAGTTTTGCCTACGCCTTCGCAACCTTCTATCGTGATAAATTTATTCATTATATTTTCCTTTCTACTTGATAGTACTCTAATTCTATTTGTAATTGCAAATTAATAATAAAACTTTTTGTCAACCTAATAAATTAAAGCACACAGTAGCAAAATTGTCAAATAGTATTTTGTTTGTAACTCAACGGCATAGGTCAAACTAAAAAAGTTTTGTCTAGTTAGGGTTTTGTAAATTTTGTAATCTATGACTAAATTACTTTTTCCTTTTAATTGTAATGGCTATTTAAACTTTTATCTACATATATATTTTACCACATTTTGCCTTATTATTGTAGAATTTAAACAAAAAATATGCTACAATAAAAAATATGAAAAAAGGTTTAATTATCATAAACGCTTTCTCAACAAGAGGCGGACAAGAATATCAAGCGGATAGACTTTTACAAGAATTTAAAGCGCTAGGAGTAGAGATTAAAGTTATTACAAATCTTCTCACAGCCTACATTGATTGCGACAAAATTAAGGCAAATATACCCGATTGCGACTTTGTAATATATCTTGACAAAGACCGTCATTTAGCCGAAATGTTAGAGCTTGCAGGTTATAAATTGTTTAACAGCGCTCGTTCGATTTATCTTTGCGACGACAAAATGGCTACCTATATAGCCCTTGCAGGACACGACATCGCTATGCCCTTTACTATCAGTTCCCCCCTCAATTACTCGCCTACGGGTAGCTTTAACGAGCTTGAAACGCAAATTTGTAGCAAACTTAGCTTTCCTATTGTAGTTAAGCAATGTTTTGGCTCGTTTGGTCAGCAAGTTAGTCTAATAAATAACGTAACCGAACTTAGGGAAATTTACGCTAGACTTAAAGGCTTGCCTCACCTATATCAACAGTATATCGCATCTAGTTACGGCTTTGACAATAGAATAATTGTAATAGGCGGAAAAGTCTACGCTTCGATGTTACGTCGCAACGAGAATGACTTTCGGTCTAACCTCGAACTTGGCGGAGTAGGTAGCAAAATCGAACCCAAACAAAGTTTTATAGATATGGCGGAAAAAGTAGCAAGCGTACTCAACTTAGATTATTGTGGCGTCGACATAATGTTTGACCAAAATAGTCAACCTATACTATGCGAAGTAAACAGCAATGCTTTCTTCAAGGGTATTGAGTCGGTTACGGGTATAAACGTAGCTTCCGGCTATGCTCAACATATTTATAACAAAATTTATAAATAAACAATAACTAATTAAATACTCTTAAACATTAAAATTGCTAAATTTAAACGAAGAATTATAAGTATTGCTAAAAAGCAATAAGCCAAAATACTAAAAATTGATTAAAAATAGTAATAAATAAAAATTAATAAATTTCAATTAAAAAAACACGCAAAAATATTTTTGCGTGTTTTTGTTTATCTTAAATTAACACTATACGTAGATTAGTCTTTGCTAATTAGTTCTTCTTCCTTATTTCTAAAACCTAAACCGACAACTTCTTTAACGTTAAGCACGTATGCAAAAGCCTTATTGTCGACTTCTCTAATTAATTGTTTTGCAGCGTTGATTTGGCGTTTGTAAATTACACATATCACAAGCATCTTCTCACTGTTTGTATAAGTGCCACGAATTTTAATATTTGTAACTCCGTGTTTGAGGTCATACATCAAAGCGTGACTGACTTCTTGCGGTTTGTCGGTTACAATTTCTAGCACCATAGCCGAAGAATAACCTTTATACATTATCTCGCCTATTACTTCGGAAGCAAACAAAGCCATCATTGAGAACACAAAGACGTTAAAACTCATAAGCACCACTGCGCTTAAAGCCGAAACAGCTATATCCATATATAAAATGTTGCGAATTGTCGTAACTGAGTTTTTCTTGCGAATAAGTAGGGCAATTATATCGCTACCGCCTGTTGAACCGTGAGCGTTGAGCATCATTGGTAGAGCTAGCCCCGATAGTACGCCACCCATAAGCACAAATAACACCGTTTGTTCGCTGTTTGTTGTGTTGAGCAATCTAGCGAGGTCGAAAAACTTAATCAGCCATAAAAATATTGAAGTAAGTAGAACGTTTATGGTAGTTCTAATAGTCCAACGTTTGCCTACTTTAAAAAAGGCTATTATCAGTAGAGGTATATTGATAAATATTAAAAAGTAGCAAGCCGAAAAAATAGGGCTGACGCTATATAGTTTTATTTCAATTAAACTTGCAATACCGGTAGCTCCGCCTAGAACAATGCTGTTAGGTATTAAAAACAGTTGTACGGCAAGCGCCCTAGCAAGGGCGGAAAAAACAGTATAAAGCCCGGTTTTTATTGTAAATAAAGGCGATTTTTTTGGCGGTACGGCAGAAACCACCTCGGCAGAACTTGTAGCTTTGTCCGTATCGGTTGAAGGTTGTGTTGATATATTTATCGTATTGTCTATTTGAGTAGCGTCGGTATCGGTTGAAGCCGAATTATTCGTCGTGTCGGCGTCGCCTATAATGTCAAGGTTTTGTTTGCTCATAAAACTTTGTACCTCTTGTTAAAATCAGGACGTAAGATTACGCCGTCTACCGCAGTTGTAAAAGCAAAACACTCTGCGTCGTTAATTTGTAATATTTTTTTAATTAATGGAACTTGTCTAACTTGAACAACAACCTCAATTACCGAATTCTTGCAGGACTCGCCACTAGGCTGTTGGCACTCAATTACGTTTGCCCCTCTTTTAAGAGCGTTAGTTATGCTAGAACCAACTTCGGCGGGTTTATCGGTAATAATTGTAAATTTAACTAGCGGGTCGGCTAATTGACTGAAATGGTCAAGCACAAAGCTACATACATAACTATAAAGCAAAGAGTAAACTACAATCCAAAGGTTGTATCCGCTTTGCTTGGTGAAAAAACCGCCTATTGACATTACCACAATATTAATGCTCATTAAGATTGTGCCGATGCTGGCGTCGGGCTTCTTCTTGGTAATAAGTTTTGCTACGATTTCCGTTCCGCCATTACTACCGCTAGCGCCGTAAGCAAGCACTAATGTCATACCTGCAAGGATACCGCCGATAAATACGGCGACGAGTATTTCTCCGTCAAAAACAGGCAAATGCAGTATATCAAACAACTCCATAATAACCGACCCCATAACGGTGGCGTAGATTGTTTTAACCGCAAATTCCTTAGATAAAAATATTACCGAAAGTACAAGCAAAGGTAAATTTAACAAAAAGGTGCTATATTGCACAGGAAAACCCGTAGCGTAGTATATAATACTAGCTATACCGCTAAAACCGCCCGGTACTAAGTTGTTAGGAACAACAAACATGTGTAGGCAAGTAGCGGTGACTAACGCCGAACAAGTTAGCCTTAAATAACTTAAAATAGTGTTTTTAATATTAATTTTCTTCATCAATCGTATAGTATCAAATAGCCAAAAAAAAGTCAATAAAAAAGCGACGTGTGTATTGAGGAAAGTAGGTAAAATTAGTTAGAAATTGTCGGTTGGCAAGTATTGACAAAAGCAAAACGTATTCTATAATATTTTGCGTCGAGATTGATACATCGACAAAAAAATGGTTGTATTTGGGTTGTTGCAACTTTTAGGAGGGTATTATGGACGAACTCATAAAAACCGTTTTGGAACTGGGCGCAAGCGACGCTTATCTCTTGATTGGCGCATTGTGCTGTTGTTTTTTGACCGCTATTGCAAAAAAAATGTTGATTAACAAAGTAAAAGTCGACGTATTGCATACTTTTGACCCTTCTACCTTATTCCCCTATATATTTGGAATTGTAATTTGTATAGTTGTAAGTTTATGTACAAACAAGACAAAGTTTGACATACTTATTTCGTTACAAAGGGGGCTGATTACCGGCGCTCTAAGCACGGCGTTATACCATCTCTATCAATCGGTTAACAAAAAAGGACTTAAATCTTTGCTTAAAGACGACTTGTTTAATTTATTCTATAACCAGTTGTTAGCCTTTACGTCTGCGCCTGAGCAACTGCTTAGCAAGCAAATAAGCCTGCCCGACTTAATTGGGCAGGCGCAAACGCTTGCAAATAGCGCTAAATCTATCTATACGGAATTTACAAACAAGGAAATTAGAACAGAAAAATTGACTAAACTTCTAGGAGGAATTATCGACGACGAGGACGTGACAAATTTATTGCCTCTACTTGACAAAGCGTTAGCCAATTATTGTGGTAGAAAACAAAAAACAGCGGGATAAAAATTGAGGGTTACATAATAAATGTAACCCTTTTTTTATGCTATTGCTAAAAATTATTATTTTTACAACGTTTATTTTATCAAGATTATTTTTGCAACGTTTATTTTATCAATATTATTTTTGCAACGTTTATTTTATCAAGATTATTTTTGCAACGTTTATTTTATCAAGATTATTTTTGTAAGTTCTATTTAATTGTCTTAGCGTATATTTCGTTTTTGGTGATGTTGCGGTCTTTTGCGACTTGCTTAATGGCTTGCATTTTGGTTAGTCCGCAATCGATATAGTAATCTATATGTTGTTGAACTGTTAAATTTGTCAGCGGGTTGACTTCGAGTTTGCCCTCGACAACAATTACAAATTCGCCTTTTGCAACGTCGATTTTTACGCTACCTAATGTTCCAAAAGTAAGGCTTTCGTAAAGTTTGGTAAGCTCCCTAGCTATACAAACTTGCCTTTCGCCTAAGACAGTGTATAAATAAGCGAGGTCATCTTCGACATTATGAACCGAAGAATAAAATATTAGCGTACAGGCAGTTGAAATAGTCTGCCAAAGCTTATCTCTTTCGACTGTCTTTTCGGGCAAAAACCCCACAAAAGTAAATGGAGAAGAAAAACCCGAAAGCGCAACTGCGTTGACAAAAGCGCAACTGCCCGAAATAACGGTATAAGCGATATTGTTTTCTTTCAAATAATTAACCATTATTTGTCCGGGGTCGCTTATCGTAGGCATGCCTGCGTCTGCAATCACGGCGACAGTACCTACTAAAATGTCTTGTGAAAGTTGAGCAAGGGTAGAAACTTCGTTAAATTTATGGTAAGAACGAAGAGGTTTTGTTATATTAAAATTTTTAAGAAGCATACCGCTATGCCTAGTATCCTCGCAGTAAATAACGTCGACAGAATTAAGCGTTTCGATTGCACGAGGACTCATTTCCCCGAGATTACCTATTGGAGTTGCCACAAAATAAACTTTTACCACTTTTTCCCCACTTCTTTTATACTTATTATAAGAGTAATTGTTATCCCCCTATTTTACGCCGAAATTTTTGCTATTTTTTGTATTTGACAGCTTATGTTAACTTGCGATATAACTACAACTATCGTCGCTACCAACACTGTTTATATAATTTGCAGTTGATACAACTTCTTTGCTAAACTTTACCGTATAATTGTTTGACAGTTTGCGTATAATTGCCGTCTTTATCAAAAATTATTATGTCCGGCAGTATGGTTAGACCAACCTTACCGCATTTTGTCGCCTTAATAATTACAGTCTTTGGGCTAACTCCCTGTCGAGCGCAAATAAAAGTAAGTTCTTTGGGCTGTAAATTGTAGTGACTGGCAAGAACCATAATTTCGCTTAACCGCTGAACTTGATGTATTAAATAGAAACTACCCGAATCTTTCAAAATTGCCGAGCTTAACGCTAAAAGTTGCTGTAAAGTAAGCCCGACTTCGTGGCGAGCAAGCAAAATTTCTTGATTTTGTTGAGTTTGCCCGGAATTTAGCTTGCGGTAAGGCGGATTTGCCACCACGCAATCTACGTCTTGAAAATAGTTAAGGTAGTCGTTTGCGATTAAACTAATTTTTCCGTCTAAGTTTATGTCCTCTACCGAGTTAGGTTTTGCCGTTAAATTAGACTGTTTAACGCTTAGACTTTGCCGTTTATTTGTAATAGCCGATAAAATATCGTTACAGTCTAGGCATAAGGGCTTTATTATATCTTGCTGATTATTAATCTTTAAGCTAAGCAAACAATTATTGTAAAGCGACTGTTGAAATTCTACCGCAACTACGCTACTTGGGCGTTGCTTATAAGCGAGCAATATTGATATCACTCCCGAACCGCTACAAAGTTCGACTACATGTTTGCTTGCGATATTTTTTACGCTGTTTGCAAGCAAAACCGAGTCGCTGGTAAAACGATACCCCGATTTGCTCTGCACAATAAACAAGTCGCCGACTTCAAGGTCTTCGGCAACTTGATTTGCAGACAAAACTATGCCTTTTTGAGCTAAAATATCATCAATGCCCATCTATTCGGCGATTACTCTATTAGTAATACTGCCCAAAGAAGAAATTTGTATGGTTACGGTATCGCCAACGTGGATTTCGCCTACGCCTTGCGGTGTGCCGGTTAGAATAATATCGCCAACTTCAAGCGTCATTATACTTGAAACAAATTCGACAATATCGTAAACGTTTCTTATTAGGTCGGCGGTGTTGCCGTCTTGTACGACAGTTCCGTTAAGAACGGTTTGAACGGTTAGATTTGTTGGGTCAATATCGGTTGTAATATAGCTACCAACAGGACAAAAGGTATCATAACCCTTAGCACGTGTCCATTGACCGTCAATTTTTTGAAAATTACGCTCCGAAACATCGTTTGCGCAAGTATAACCAAAGATATATTTGCCAGCGTCGGCTTTGCTCGCCTTGCGAACACGCTTGCCGATTACTATTACAAGTTCTGCCTCATAGTGAACTGTGCTTGCAAGCGTTGGATAAACTATATTGCCCTCAGGCGCAAGTAACGCCGAAACAGGTTTTTGAAAGATTACAGGTAACATATTAGGGTCGTGACGCATTTCTTCACGGTGCTTAGCGTAATTTACGCCCAAAGCGACAACCTTAGTTGGGACGACTGGGCAAAGCAAACTTGACACTTCTATTTGCTTGCCAACGCTAAATTCGCCGTAAATGTCGCCCGAAATTAGATAATATTTGCCGTCTTTATATTCGGCGTAAGTTGGAACGTCATTAAACAAAACTCTCGCAATTTGCATAATTTAGACCTCTTAATAATCATATATTTATGATTATTTTATCATACTTAATCAATTTAATCAACCTCAACTTAGATTAATTTTTAAATATTGACTTATCTTTTTTTTAAAAAAACTTCTTACTTTACCTTGCTAACCCTTGCTTATTTACGCTAAACTAAACAATCAATAATTAATCTTGCCGGCTTAAACAGTCTAACGAGCAAAATGTTTTTGTAAAAAGAAAAATAGTCCTTTACAACTTGTTTAAAATACTGTATAATTTAATAAATTCGGGCGATTAACTCAGTTGGGAGAGTGTCTTCTTGACGTGGAGAAAGTCACAGGTTCGAGTCCTGTATCGCCCACCAAAAAACGACAATATAACTATTGTCGTTTTTTTGTACTCTATTAACCTTGAATTGTCAATTATTTTTGCGACGGTCGCAAATGCTTATTTAGTCTTATAAGCATATTGTGTTTTTACGATACAAATTAAAAACGCCTAAATTACATTTTATTGTGGCGCAAGCTAAAACGCCTAGTTGGTAACGTCGAAAACTTTGTTACAAAGCGCTTGGGAAAACTCAATTTCGTGCGAAACAAGAAGAATTGCGCCCGTGTAAGCTTGCAGAGCTTTGAGAAGTTCTTCTTTGGCGAGAACGTCAAGATGGTTTGTCGGTTCGTCAAGTATAAGTAGCCCGGTTGGCTTGCGTTCAAGAGAGGCGAGTTTGGCTCTAACTTGTTCTCCGCCTGACAAATTACCTATCGCCTTAGTGGCAAGGTCGCCTTTAAGTCCTACGCTAGCGAGCAGGGTTCTAATTTCTTTTTGGGAATATTTAGGATAGATATTTTGAAGGTAAGCAATCGCCGAATTTGCAAGGTTACTAAATGAAAAGTCTTGTTCGAGATAGCCTACTTTTGCATTTGCGTTGATTGAAAACTTGCCCGATAGACTGGGAATTAACTGCATAATTGTCTTAACTAGCGTGGTCTTGCCAATGCCATTCGTACCACGTATCCACAGCTTGTCCTCGCCTCCAATATGAATTGATAGGGGCGGAAGCAAAGGTTTGTCGTAGCCAATTACCAAATTATCAACTACTAACATATTTTTAGTAATAACCGAGTCGCACTCAAAAGAAAAAGTCGATGGCAGTACGGTTACGGGTTTAGTTAGCACGTCCATTTTGTCAAGCATTTTTTTACGACTGTTAGCCATACCGGCGGTTGCCGCACGAGCCTTATTTTTGGCTATATATTCTTCCATCTTCTTAATTTCACGCTGTTGACGCTCATAAGAATCAACATATTGACGTTGATTATTGTCGTGTGCAAGCAAAAATGCGTCATAATTGCCGGGATATTTCTTAATTTCGTGGTTCTCTATGCTTAAAATAAAGTTTGTAACTCTATTTAAAAATGCGGTATTGTGCGAAACTAACAAAAACGTGCCTTGATAAGTTTCTAGATATTTAGCTAGCCATTCGATATGTTCAAGGTCTAAAAAGTTTGTAGGCTCGTCAAGCATAATCAAATCATAGTCGTCAAGCAATAATTTCGCTAACATTACTTTGGCTCGTTGCCCTCCGCTTAATATAGATACGCTAGTATCGTAACCGATAGCGCCTATGCCTAGTCCGTTGGCAACTTTCTTAATGGTTGCGTCCATTTCATAAAAACCCGACGTTTCTAATCGTTCTTGAAGTCTAGAACTCTTGTTGCATAACTTTTCAAGTTCGTCTAGGTCGGTTAAATTAGACATTTCGTTATAAAGCTGTTCGAGGCGTTGCTCGGTTACAAATAAATTCTCAAAAGAAGTCTTTAAGTAATCCATAACCGACAAAGATTTGTCGATATTTGCGTGTTGGTCAAGATAACCAAAACGAACGCCGTTAAGCCACAGCACTTCGCCTTCGTCTTGCATAATTTTACTTGCGATAATGTTGACGAAAGTTGTCTTGCCTGCGCCGTTAAAGCCAACAATACCTATATGTTCTTTACTGTTAACGTTAAAACTTGCCTTTTCAAACAAAATTTTACCGTCAAAAGAGTGGGTTAAATTGTTTACCGTTAGTATGCTCATTAATTTACTCCAAAATATTTATTTATTATATCATAAGATAGCTTTTTATAAAAGCAAATAATAAAATCGCTAGTTTTTTACAAACTAAAAGGCAAGAACACTTGCCTTATTAAAGACTTAAAAGATAAAACTATTAATTTAAAGAAAGGTTAAATATTCTCCCAGTCGATTAATTGGTCTTTATAAAAATATTTATGGTCTTTGGCGGAAATTGGACGAATAACCTTGCAAGGGTTGCCGTAAGCCACAACGTCGCTAGGAATATTCTTAGTGACTACGCTCCCTGCGCCTATTACGCTATTATTGCCTATTGTAACGCCCGGCATAACTAAAACGCCCGCACCTATCCAAACGTTGTCGCCAATTACCACGTCTTTGTTATATTGATACCCTTTTGAACGTAGAGTGGGTTCGATAGGGTGACCGGCGGTAGCGATTGTAACATTAGGCGCAAACATAACGCAGTCGCCTACTGTAATATTACCGTCGTCGACTAAGGTTAAATTAAAGTTTGCGTAAACATTGTCGCCAAAACTAACGTGACTACCGCCCCAGTTAGCGTGAAGAGGCGGTTCGATATAGGAATTGTCGCCAAAGTGAGCAAACATTGTTTTGAGCATATTAGTTCGTTTGTCAAGCTCGTTTGGTCGGCAAGCGTTAAATTCGTAAAGCGACATTAGACACTCAACCTGACTCTTTAATATTTGAGGCGAAAGCGGTAGATAAAGTAACCCTTTGTCCATACGTTCTTTTTCAGTCATATATTTCCTTTTTAAAGCGAATAAGTAAAACCTTAATTAAACAATTAGCCTTTGTAAAACAGGTTAATCACGTTTTAAGATGTCGTAGAGCTTCTTATAAATTGGTTGCAACTGCGGATAAGTTTGTTTATAGACCTCAGTATACAATTCGTGATAGAGTTTATGATTGTCTAAATTAGGAATAAACTCGCTTGTATAGTGCGTCATTGAAGCAACTGCGGTTTGGTAGTCGGGATAGTCTTTCATAGCGACATAGCCGGTAATTGCTCCGCCTAAGCCTGTCGCCTCATAAGTCTGTATTCGCTTAACGGGTAAACCAAACATATCGGCTGTCATTTGACAAATAACGTCGCTTTGACTACCGCCCCCCGCTACTGTTAAAAATTTAATATCGTTGCCTGTACGCTTCTTCAAATTTAAATAACCGTCGTAAAGAGCGTAGCCTACGCCCTCGATAATAGCCCTATATAAGTGGGCTTTGGTATGAACGGAATTGAAACCTATAATACTGCCCTTGCCTTCGGGTTGTTTGAGTTGAGGCGCCCAGTAAGGCTGTAACATTAGCCCTTCGCAACCAACGGGGACATTGTTAAGCTCTTCATTGAGAATTTCTTCGGGTGGAATATCAAGCTCCCTAGCCTTGTTAACTTCTTTTTGCGCAAATTCGTTTAAAAACCAGTTAACCATCCAGTACCCACGATAAATTTGTATTTCGGGGTTAAATAGCGTTGGCGCTACCGACGGATAAGAAGGCATAAACGTCATTGGTTCGATATACTTTTGGGTGGCAAATTGTATTGTAGAAGCTGTTCCAAAGGAAAGGCTTGCGCTATTCTGGTCTATTAAACCTAGCCCTATTGCCTCGCTACCTTTGTCGCTACCGGCAGAAATTAAAGGTAAGCCCTCTTTAATGCCCGTAAGCTCGCTTGCTTTTTTGGTGACTAAACCTATTACTTGGTCGGGTTGAACTAATTCGGGTAGCCAACTATGGTCAATAATACCAAAAATGGGATATTGAATATCGCTTGTAGGTTTCCACTTGCGTTCTTTATACTGCATAGGAATATGCCCGATACAGCCAGCGACCGACTCTTTAAATTCGCCTGTTAGTTTAAAGTTAAGTAGCCCGCCTAAGCTCATATATTTGTAAGTTTTTTTCCAAAGTTGAGGTTGGTTCTCGGCTATCCAGTTGCTTTTGGTAATTTTGCGTTGAACGTCAATCGCCTCGCTCATACCTACTAAACGGAAAGCGACTTTGCATTTAAGGGGAAGGGGCGCTTTGCACTCGGCTCGTCGTTGGTCAAGCCAAAGTATAAAATCTCTAATAGTATTGCCTTGCTTATCTACGCAAGTAAAAGTATCTCTCATTGGAGAAACGGTCATACAAATAATGTTGTTCCAACGCTCGCCTATTTGCGTTTTACAGTCGTTAGTAGCCCTACATAGGCTGTCCCAGTACAAATCAATACTTTGTTCAGCCCAACCCGAATGTAGCGCATAGTAAGATTGAGGATATTTTTGCTTAGAAATGCAAATAAGTTCGCCAACGTTGTTAAATACCATAGCCCTAAGGCTCTGCGTGCCACAATCAATAGATAATACTAGTCGTTCCATATCTTCTCCAAAAATAAATTAATCTTTGTAATTAAAACCGCACATTGTTTGCCAACTAACAAGGTCTGCGTTAGATTTCTTAATATATTCGCCTACGGTTAGCCCGTTAGGCAAGGTATCGTCTTGCGAATAAATTAACGCTTCGAGATAACCTAAATGAGCAAGATTTGCCGAAACTACTAATGTATGCCCGGTATAAATATAAAGTTTATTTGCAAAACTTAACACTTCAAGTTTAGGCAAGGCGCAACGACAATTAATTTGTTCTATAAAATAATCTACCTTAGCTACTCTAATCGTATCTACGTTAAGAGTAGGATAAATATTGCTTGGCGAAACATAAACACGGCGTAACTTTGGATTATTTTTATAGTCGTCTAGGGCGCTTAAAATAAGCTCGGCTACCTTTTCGGGCGAAATTGTAGTGGTGTCTATAATTAAATTGTAGTTAGAAAAATCTGTTACGTCTACGTTGTAAACAGTTTTGTAACGAGAAACTTCTTCTTCGTATCTTGCGTCAAGCTCGGCTTGGGCATCTTCGATTGAACTAAAAGTTTCTTCTTCTGCTTTGCGGTTAGCAAATACTCGCAAAGAGGCGACGTAGGGCGAAACAAGCAACCTAACTTTAAACGACGGCGTGATAAAATGCCAGGCTAGGCGAGAGTCGAAAATTATATCTTTATCGGCGTTATCCTTAGCGTATTGCTTAGACTTGCCATCGATTAAGTAATCATAGTTATAGTCATTACTGCATAGACGGTTGAGTTCAAGCGTGCTTAGACCTTTGTCACGAGCGATATCTCGTTGAATTCTGCCCGTACTAAATATGTCGTAGCCTTGTCTTGCAAGTATGTCGCATACGGCGGACTTACCGCTTCCTAACTGTCCGTTAATTGTTATAAACATATATGTATCCTTTAAAAATGTATTTTGACCTCTACTTATTCATTTTATCACATAATAAAGACTTTTGCAATAAAGATAAAAAATAAGACTAACAAATTTTGTTAGCCTTAAATAAATTATTCGGTATATAAGTCGCCCGAAACGTATACGTCTTCGCTTGTAACGTCAATGCCTAGTTTTCTAAATACCGAATAAGTGCCTTGTGTAAGTATTCTGGTTGTGTGAACTTGGCAACCCTTTAATTTGGGCAGTTGTTTTAAAGCGATTATTGCCGTATCGTTGTAATATTGCGAGATAGATAACGCTACAAGAACTTGTTCAAGCGTCATCATTTCACGCTTGCTCTTATAAACATTGCGATTTAAAAACACTATTGGCTCGATAACTTCGCAAGGTAACAACTTAACTTCGTCATATATGCCTGCAAGCGTCTTTAAAGCGTTGAGGGTGCAAGAAGCGGAAGACGTAAGCAAATCTGATTGTTTACCTGTAATTACTTGACCGTTTGCAAGCTCGATAGACGTAACGGGAACACTGCATTGACGCTCGTATTCTAACGCAGGGGTAACGCAGGGGCGGTCGGTCACCGACAACCCAAGTTTGCGCATTAAAAATTCTAATCTTGTAACGGTATCAAGCCCTACAAGACCTTTCTTATAGTCGACCTTGGCGACTAGATAGCGACGAATAACTTCTTGGCAAGAAGCGTATCTACACGCTGAGTCGTCTATAATTGCGCTTGAAAGACAGTTTACCCCCATATCAGTGGGGCTAAAATATATTTGTTCGCCGGCAATATTTGTCAAAATATTGTTGACAACGGGAAAAGCCTCGATATCTCGATTGTAATTTGTAGTTGTGATATTGTAACGCTGTAAATGATAAGGGTCAATCGTGGTAACGTCGCCTAAATCTGCCGTCGCAGCTTCATAAGCTACGTTAATCGGGTGCGAAAGCGGTAAATTCCAAATAGGAAAAGTTTCAAACTTAGCGTAGCCAGCCTTGACTCCGTGAAGATTCTCGTGATAAAGTTGAGAAAGGCAAGTTGCAAGCTTACCGCTACCCGGACCGGGCGCAGTAACGACAACAAGAGGACGAGTGGTTGGAATATAAGGATTTTTGCCGTAACCTTCGGGGCTGACGATAGTTTCTACGTCAAGAGGGTAACCCTTAGTTTCTTTATGAATATATACTTTTTCGCCCTTGTTTGTAAGATTTCTAATAAACTGGTTGACTTGTACTTCGTCTTCGTAAAGGGTAATTACAATAGCCGAAACAAGAATGCCTACCTTACGCAAGTTGTCAATTACACGTAAAGATTCTAGGGAATAAGTTATGCCAAAGTCAGCTCGAATTTTGTTACGAACAATATCTTTGCTACTTATACAAAAAATAACTTCTACCCTATCCTTTAACTTTTGAAGCAAGCGAATTTTTACATTTTCGTCAAAACCCGGCAAAATTCTCGAAGCGTGAAGGTCGTCAAATAACTTACCGCCAAATTCTAGGTAAAGTTTATTATCAAATTGATTGATACGCTCTAAAATTTTAGCCGTTTGCTGTTCGACGTATAAATTATTATCAAACCCTATTTTCATTAGTTGACCCGCTCCCTTTTTTAATTATTGTAACCCTTATAAACGCTTTTTATAAATGTCTTAAAAAATAATTCTGCCCGTAATTTTACCAAATTTAACTATAAATTTCAAGACTTTTTGAACTTAAAAAAAATTATCTTTTTCATTATTATAATTGCGAAAGGTATTTTTTCCCTCTATGTATTTGACAAACGACAATTAATATTATATTATTATTAAACTAATATTGGGGTATAGCCAAGCGGTAAGGCAACGGACTCTGACTCCGTCATCGTAGGTTCAAATCCTACTACCCTAGCCAAACTTAAACGGCGACAAAATTTCGTTGCCGTTTTTTTAATTGCTGTTTTTAGTTTAATATTTGCAAAAATATTTATTTTCTTTTGGCTATATCGTCTTAACTATATTTATTTACTATTTAACGCTGTCTACTATCTAACAATGTTTATTTATTGTTACTTAATTCGACCTAAACTAAGTAAAATAAAAAAGTCGCTAAAAGCGACTTTAAGTTTGTAGCTTATAAAAGTGGAATAGAAGCGAGGTAGAAGATATCTTTACGCTCCGCTGCTTTACCTTCTGCAAGCACAAAGGCTTTTTTGCAGATAATACCGCCTGCAAGTTTTACTAATTGTTCGCAACCTAGTAAACTATTGCCGGTGCTAACTACGTCGTCTATAATGGCAACTTTCTTGCCCCTCATAAGTTCGACATCGTGACGAGAAACATATAATTTTTGCGTTTGACCAGTAGTGATACTTGAATTAATCTCAACTTCAATACCGTCCTGCATATAGAGTTTCTTGGTCTTTCTGGCAACGGCATAGTAGTCGTGACCCAGAATACGAGCGATACAGTGGGTTAGTTGAAGCGCCTTGCTTTCGGGCGTAAATAAGATATCGCAACCTTCAACAAAAGGAGCTAACGCCTTAGCGCAATGCTCAGTTAGCTTTTGAGCGCCGTGAAGATTAAAGAAAGCAATCATTACTCCGCTTGGAAGCGGTAAAATTGGCAGTTCCGCCGTCATACCTGCGATGTCTAATTTAAGTAAGTCCATAATTATCTCCTTGCCTGATAAATCTTTTGTCTATTGCTAAAACAACATTTTAATGTTACTACTAATAGATTATTTTGTCAAACCTTTTACAAGTAGCGAATAAAACACGCTCAATTTATTTTTACATTTTAAAGTAAGCCTAACGCTTAAACAGATACAAATATTAACGCATAACCTAACTCGATAGTTAAATTCAACTAGATTGATATAAAATATCAATATAATATATTGCAAAGTGGGTTAGCAAATAGTATTATATTAATGTAAAACAAAATAAATAAAAGGAAGTAAACAATATGAACACAACATTAGGAGAAAAAATAGCATTTTTAAGAAAACAAAAACAGTATACGCAAGACCAACTCGCCGAAAAAATGGGCGTTACGGCGCAATCGGTTAGCAAGTGGGAAAACGACGTTACAAGCCCGGATATTTCTTCCCTTCCGCTACTGGCAAAAATTTTTGACACCACGGTAGACGACCTACTTGGAGCGACTACAATCGAACAAATTCAGCAATCTCAAACCTTAACTAACAAAGAAGTTAAGAATTTAATGTTAAAAATTAAAATTCTTTCTAGCGACGGCGACAAAGTCAACGTACAGCTACCCTACACTTTTATTAAAACTGCAACTAAAACGGGTATGAAAATTCCAACAATCAGCCAAAAATTAGAAGGCGTTGACCTAGAAGAATTATTTCAATGTGTTGAAATGGGAATGCTTGGCAAAGTCGTAGACATTGTAAGCAAGGACGGCGACACTATTGAGGTGTGGGTGGAATGAAAATTTTAATTTGTGGCGAGAAGAAAAAAACGTCGTTGCATTTGCCTTTATCAATAGTTAAAACTAAATTTATAATTAAACTGATTTGCAAAAAAACCAAATTACAAGAAGATATAATAGACAAAAAAGACATTCTTAGTATTCTTAAACCTAGTTTAAAAGAATTAAAGAAATATAAAGGGTTGCAAATAGTTGAAATTATAAGTAACGACGCTACTATAATCATAACAATTTAACTAACAAAAAGACAGCTAAAAATAGCTGTCTTTATTTGTTAAAAAATTAATATAAATTAAAATAAACTATTCGGCAAGAATATTTGCAATATTTAAAAGTTTCTTGTCAAAGACCTTCTTCATTGAAAGCGCTTTGTCAATATCTAAGGTTATTATTTTATTGTTCTTTATGCCTACAACTTGAACTTGATTTTTTTGTAGAACTTTTACAGCTTCAACGCCAAACCTTGCGCCAAGGAGTCTATCTTGCAAAGTCGGGCTTCCGCCTCGTTGTATATGCCCAAGCACTACGCTACGCATTGAAATTTTTGTCAAGGCTTTAAGCACGATTGCAAGTTCTTCCGCCTTGCCTGCGCCTTCGGCTACTACAATAATATCGCTTGTTTTGCCTTTTTTGTAGTTGGCAAGCACAAGGTCGGCAAGCTTAGTTACGTCGTATTCCACTTCGGGAACAAGAATAGCCTCAGCTCCCCCTGCGATGCCTGCGTACAGGGCTAAATCGCCACAACGCCTACCCATAGTTTGCACAAAGCAAGCCCTATCGTGAGAAGTCATAGTGTCACGAAGCTTGTTGATAGCGTCAAGAATAGTATTGACTGCGGTGTCAAAACCCAAAGTATAGTCGGTATAAGCTAAGTCATTGTCGATTGTGCCGGGAATACCCGCAATTGCAATACCGCTAGCTTTGGCGAGTTCGTTTGCGCCTGCAAAAGTACCGTCGCCGCCGATAACGCATAAGCCTTCTAGTTGAGCTTCTCTTATTCTGTCACAAGCTAACGCTAAGCCCTCTTTGGTCATAAATTCTGCCGAACGAGCCGTCTTTAATATCGTACCGCCTCGTTGAAGAATATCCGACACGCTACGGCGATTAAGTTGTTGATAATTGCCTTTAAGAAGCCCTTCGTAGCCCCTTTCAATGCCGTAAACGTCAATGCCTTGATTGATAGCATATCTTACAAAAGCTCTTAACGCCGCATTCATACCCGGAGCGTCGCCACCGCTTGTTAAAACACCAATTTTTTTCATTTTTACCTCTTTACAAATTCTTTTGTATATATTTATTGATTAAGAATTTTAATACTTTAAATTTATTTTACTTTGCTAATATTACTTTGCTTTTTTGTTTGCCATTACTTTTTTACGACTAATTTCCTCTATTAGTTATTTCTTTTCTTTTATTTGAGCGTTTTGCTGTTTGTTAAATTCGCAATAAGCGTCTTTGGCTAAGGCTTTCATAGCTGTTACAAGATTGCGACCCTTAAATTCGTAGCCCCGAGCATATTCTACACCCAAAACATCTAGCGTGTGGTAATAATTTTGTAGTCTTGCTACAAATTGAGCGTAGTCGGTTGACCCGCTCCACGCATTCTCGGCAAAAGCGTATAGACGAGGAAAAAGATTAAAATCAAGTTTTTTTCGATTTGGAATATGTTCCGTCCAGACACAGCACTCCATACCCAAGACGTTTTTCTCGCCCTGTTTGGTAATGCCTTTAAATATAGGGTTAAAATTATATACCCTAGAAATAGGCGTCATAGCGTAAGAATAATCAAGATAAGTTGAGGTAAAGTAAGCTATAATTGCCTTTCGACCTCTATTTATGTGTTTAATCGTATCTTGCCTAGAACGCATAAGTCGACTTGTCCAATGCTCGACTACAACCGAATTTGACAGCTTGTCGCTCAAACATTCGTTCCAACCAACTACAATTTTACCTCGTGATTGCAAGAACTTTTCAATATAATTAAACATATAGCTTTGTAGTTGCTCATAGTTTGCAAGTCCTAGTTCGTTTAGTTTTGCCTTGCATTTAGAACATTTCTTCCACTC
This sequence comes from Clostridia bacterium, assembly GCA_036654455.1. Classification (NCBI taxonomy): domain Bacteria; kingdom Bacillati; phylum Bacillota; class Clostridia; species Clostridia bacterium. The sequence continues at coordinate 57,559 of JAVVRZ010000002.1, forward strand.
GTCTTTGGGCGCTTCGTCACCGCCGATATGAATATAAGGATATGGAAATAGCTCGCAAACTTGACTAAAAATATCTTCTAAAACTTTGTACACCTTAACGTTGCCTGCGCAAAGAATATGTTTAGATACGCCCCAACTTTCCCACAAACTAATTTGTTTGCTTTCGCAAGATAACTCGGGCATAGCCATAAGTAGAGCCTGCGTATGACCGGGGAAATCTATCTCGGGCATAATGTCTACGCCTAATTTTTGGGCGTAAGCAATAATTTCTTTTAAGTCTTGTTTGGTCAAAAAACCACAAGATACTTTACCGTCTTGCTCTTGTCGATTTGACTTCGCATAATTTATTACACAAGCGCTGTTGTTGGTAAGCTCGGGGTAGCCGTCAATTTGCATTCGCCAGCCTTGGTCGTCGCTTAAATGCAAATGCAAGACATTTATTTTAACACGAGAGGCAAGGTCGATTAAACGCATAATTTCTAGCTTATCAAAAAAGTGTCTAGCTATGTCAAAATGTAATCCTCTATAAGAAAATCGTGGTTTATCTTTTAGTTGAAAACAGTTTAAAATAATTGACGATTTATGCGAAAAATCTAAATTTGCAATCTGCCTTAGCGTTTGAAGCCCCCATATTGCTCCACGAACGGTAGAAGCAGACAGAGTAATAAGCGTAGGGGTAACTTTAATGGCGTACGCCTCGACGTCAAGCGTCGGCTCACAAATAATTTCTATACCTTTTTCGCCTTGCAAGGTAGAGCCTATTGACTTGCTAATTAGATTCTCTAACAGCAATTTTACTTCCTTAAATTGTTCGCATGAAGTAACGCCGACTGACTTATCTACAATAAATTGCCCTTCTTTATGTTTAAAAAAGTTGGGGCGGGGTATTAAATTATTCATTTGCAAAGCCTCCTTTTGTATATTAAAACATTAAAATATATATAAGCAAATTAATAAAATTACTTGGTTATTGTCACTTTGCTTAGCCCCCTAGGACTGTCGGGGTTGAGAGAGCGTTTGAGCGACAAGCTATTTGCCAGTAACTGTCCTGCGACAACGGCGCTAAACGGAGCGTAGAATTGGTCGCATTCGGGTAAAAGCACGCCAAAAGCGCTTGACGAAACAAGCTCTTGCGATTGTGAAATAGTATATATATTGCAACCGACCGAACTGAGTTTGTTAAAAATTTCTTGATTATCTAGATAAGTTTGACCATTTAAAGCTATTAAGAGAATATTGCTATCTGCGTTAACTAAGGCAAACGGACCGTGATGGAAGTTAGAAATAGCGTAACTGCGAGCGTTTAAATAGCAAGTCTCTTGAAGTTTAAGGGCTATTTCGTCGCCAACCGCAAGGGCTAATCCCCTAGAAAGCACAAACAATTCTTTTGCGACAAGTAGTTTGTCGGCTAAAATATCAAGCTGTGGCGCAAGCTCGAAAGTGCTATCAAGCAAGCTAGGCAAAATCGGAAGCTTTGACGGCAAATGCGTCTTTTCGTCGGCAAGGGCAAAAACTATCATTTGCAAAACTAACATCTGCGCCGTAAAAGTCTTGGTTGCGGCAACGCTAATTTCTTCCTCGACATCTAAATAGAAATGGTACTGCGTAGTAAGCGAAAGCGAACTGGTAAGACTGTTAGTCACTGCTACGCAAGTTGCGCCTTGTTTGCTTGCCTCAAACAATACTAATTGTACGTCAAGCGCTTTGCCACTTTGGGATACGCCTATTACTACCGAGTTAGACATATCTAATTTGCCTTTGTATGCGGTAATAACCGAAGGGTTAACAAAATTTACTGGTATACCAACTAAAATCTCGCATAGATATTTGAAATACATACACGCATTGTTGCTACTACCCCTAGCTACTACAAAAATTTGCTTTATTTTTTTATCTTTTATATTCTTGGCTAACCTTTGGGCTAACTCTTGATTAGTCTCATAAGTATTCTTTAATACTTTACTTTGAGAAAGTATTTCTCTATACATAATTGTTTCCATATTATACCTCCCTACTATATTATCAATTATATTCTTGTTAGGTCTATTGTGTACTAAATAACTGATTATTTATATATATTTTACCATACATTAATAATTTTTCAATTCTTTTTATTAAAGCATTTTGAAAGTTTCACCAAAATTTGTTATAGCGTTTGACAATTTGTGATATAATAAATGAAAATCTTACTATAAGCGGGTGTAATATGTTACAAATTAAAAACATAACAAAAATCTATACTGGCGCAAATAGCGTTACCGCATTAGACGACATATCGGTGACGTTTAAGAAGAATGAGTTCGTTTCTATACTTGGTCCTTCCGGTTGCGGAAAAACAACACTGTTAAATATTATCGGCGGATTAGATAGGTATACCTCGGGCGATTTGGTAATTGACGGCATATCTACCAAAGATTATTTCGAACGAGATTGGGACGCTTATCGCAACAACTCTATCGGTTTTGTCTTTCAAACCTACAATTTAATACCTCACCAAAATGTTTTGCAAAACGTCGAGCTATCGCTTACGCTTGCCGGAATGGACAAACAAGAACGTTTGCAAAAGGCAAAACTTGCGCTTGAAAAAGTAGGTCTTGCCAATCAATTAAAAAAATACCCTAATCAACTTTCGGGCGGACAAATGCAAAGGGTTGCAATAGCAAGGGCGATTGTAAACGACCCGGAAATTATCCTTGCCGACGAGCCGACCGGCGCATTAGATAGCGTAACAAGCCAACAAGTACTTGACCTACTTAAAGAAATTGCAAAAGATAAATTAGTAATAATGGTTACGCATAATACTTACCTTGCGCAAGCATATTCGACACGAATAATCAATCTTCTTGACGGCAAAATTGTAAGCGACAGTTCGCCGTTAGCGCAAGACGACGCCGTAATAACAAATGGCGAGCGACCTAAAAAAACAAAAATGTCAATCGCAACCTCTTTCAAATTGAGTATGCGTAATTTAATTACCAAACGGACAAGAACCTTCCTTACGAGTTTTGCCGGTAGCATTGGCATAATAGGTATTGCCCTTGTGCTTGCTGTTTCTAACGGATTTAGCATATTTATTGACAGCTTACAGCAAAATACTATGTCTAACGCCCCAGTTACAATTTATTCTTCAATATTAAAAAGTCAAGCGTTAGACTTTGAAAATATTCACAATATTATGGGCGGAAACTCGCAAGAAAAACCTAAACCCCCGCAAGACGCTTATCCGGATATTGACCAAAGCGGAATTACCGCAGGCGGAGATGTTTCTTGGGAAGACGTTGGCGACGTTGCAAGCGACCTACAACATACTAATAATTTTACCCCCGAATTTATCGAATATCTTAAAGAAAATACCAAAAACTTTATTAAAGTGGCAACTTATAACAGCGGACTACAACTAAATATGTTTATGCGCAAAGGCTTTGACCAAAACGGCGAACTTCAAAAAATTTCCGTCCCATACTATTCTATCGCCGAAATGATGGCGACAATGGATTTAAGTAAATATATGCGTTATGTCGATAGCTTTAACGCAATGTATTCTTCTATAAATTGGACAAGTTTAATTAAAGAAACATCTTTTATCACCGACAACTACGACACGCTTGACGGAGAATTTCCAACAAAAGAAAACCAAATTGGGCTTGTGGTTGACGAATATAATAAAGTTGATAAAACCGTGCTTGAAGCGATGGGATTTAGTCAAGAACAAATTAAACTCGGCTTTAAAACAAGCGACTTTGTAGGCAAGACAATAACCGTGCTACCTAATAGTTTATTCTATAAATATTCGTTTGAAACCTTGCAAAAAGAAGATAAAAATCTTAATATAATTACCTTGACGCAAAATAAAAATATCGAAGAAATGTATCAAGATAAGCAAGCGATTACGCTAACTATTAGCGGTGTAGTTAGAGCTAAATTTAATTCGCCTTCTCCACATTTCAACACCGGAATAATATATACCCCTATGCTTACCGACAAAATGCTCGAAACAACAAATAGCCAGCAACTTATTAAAGATTACGAAAAAGCCGACGCTATTTGTATTAAAACGTCTTCGACAACTTCAAATATAACGGCGGTAAAAGACCCCAAAACTAAGGGCGAATTCTATCCGCACTTTTTGCCAAGTAGCGTAAACGAAAATTGGCAAACGACTTCTAAAATTCTTGGGCTAAGCGATATGCCTTCAAAAATATATATCTACGCAAAAGACTTTGAGTCAAAAGCAAAAGTTCTTAATACGATTGACGAATTTAACAAGGACAAAGAAGAAAAAGACCAAATACTTATTTATGACCCTACCGGGCTACTTACAAATTATATGGGCATATTGATTGACGGCATTAGCTATGTTTTAATAGCTTTTGCGGCAATTTCACTTGTTGTTAGCAGTATTATGATAGGGATAATTACTTATGTATCTGTTGTAGAGCGCACAAGAGAAATCGGCGTATTGCGTAGTTTAGGCGCTAGCAAAAAAGATATTATGGTCGTATTTATCTCCGAAACTTTTATAATCGGGCTTGTAGCAGGCGTACTGGGTATTGGAATAAGCTATTTCCTAAGTCTTATTATCAACCTAATAATGTCCTCAGTTGCTCCGCTACTGTCTTCGCTAGCAATGCTTAACCCCTTGCACGCTCTTATGCTCGTAGGCATAAGCTTTGTATTAACGGTATTTGCAGGCGTAATACCCGCCCGCATTGCAAGCAACAAAGACCCCGTAACCGCTCTAAGAACAGAATAAACAATGTTTAGACTAATCTAGATATAGTCTTGATGCCTTAACCTTATAAACTTAACGCAAGACAAACAAAATAAATACGTTGTAAAAGCAAGACAGACAAAATTTGTTTGGTAGCGCTACTCGGGTAAAACCAAAATAATTAAACAAATGTAACTATAACAATAAAAGACGCTTGTAAATATTTACAAGCGTCTTTTTAATACAAAATTTAAAATACTATATTTTTATTATTTAATCAAGTTTAACTCTTTTTTTGCGATAAGCTCTAATATAATAAACCGCAACCATAACGCCTACTACGGCAACGCAGAATGCAAGCACATAGAGCAGTAACGCCCAAGGAGATATACCGGTAGAACGAACTTTTTCCCACATAGTTACTACCGAAGCGTTCTTATCGCCAAAATCGTGCATAACGCCTAGCGTAGGGTCGTCTATTGTTGGATAACGACGCAAGTCGTTAAAGAAATAGTCAAGCGAATCGTCTCTTGCGGTTTGCAAAGCGTCTAATACTATTTCGTGAGTATAGCTATCGGGCAAAACTTCAAGCAATTTGGTAGCTAGGTCAATTTCAAACTGGTCGTTAGTTGTTTCGGCTTGTCTATCTTCTCTTGCATTAGCCGTAACGTCGACAACTTTTTGATGAATATCGTCAAAGATATCTTCGGCTAAGTTAAGTTCGGCGTCCTCGTAAACTTCGTATACTTCATAATAAATAGATAGAGCATTCTCGTCCTGTTGTATTAAGTCTCTATTTACTGCGCTAGTATACCCTATCTCCATCATATTGTACATACCTACCGAGGTGCTATTTAAAAAGTCAATAAATATTTTTGCGCCTTCTAGATTTTTACAAGTCGTAGGTATTACCCAACCGTCAAACCATACGTTACCGCCAACTTTGGGAATAATATAGTCAAGATTAATGCCGACTGCTTCGGCTTCCTCGATGGCGTACATTGCGTCGCCCGACCAAGCAAGGTCAACGAGCGCTTGCTTTGCAATCATTTCATTCTTGCCAAAGTCAACCTCATAACCATATAGTTGGTCCTTCTGCTCGATTAAAACATCTTGCGAAAGCTGTAACAGGGTATCGTCAATAGTATTAATCAGTTGTTCAACCGTTAGTTTAGTATATTTTTCGGGTAACATATCGTATTCTTTAAGGTATAGTAAGGTTGCCGCATAAGCGTCACGTATGCTATCTTTCATATAAATTTTACCTAGAATATCTTGACTAACCAAACCGTTTGCATTCTTATTCCACAGTAACCCCCAGCCGGCTTGTTCAGCTTGTTCCCTAGTAATTACATCGGCATTAAATAGAATACCTAGCGTGCCATACATATACGGCACAAAATATTCTGTAAGGTCTATTCCTGTGCTTGCGGTATAATCGGCAAAACTTTCTTTTACTTTGTTTACTATATCGGGTTCGACGTTGCCGGAATTAGTGTAGAATGGGTCGTTAAAATAATCAATCTTCAATAATTTATCAGCTACAAGTAATTTTTGTATAGCGTATTCGGACGGACAAGCTACGTCGATACTAGCGTCGTTATTCATAATTTTAGTGAGCATTGTTTCGTTAGTGTCAAATGTTACATATTTAAGAATAACGTCTCGCCCTGTCTTTTCTTTATAAAACGCCATAAAATCGTCTTCATAGTCGTAAATATAGTCTGCCCAGTTGTAAATTGTAAGAATATCGGCTTCTTCTGCGCAAGCGGTAAAAGTGAGTAGGGTGGTTGAAAGAAGAACTATAAGTATAATAATCGAAAGTGCCTTTTTCATACCGCTACCTCCTTGCCTTTGCTTGAACGCTTTAAATTTGCAATTAGCAGTAGCGCAAGCACAACTACAAACAATATGCTAAATATTGCAAACCAAAACGGTTCAAGGCTCTTTAATCTTGCGTCCTCATAGATATAAGTCGACAAAGTTTCTATACCCGTTTGTCCCTTGTTGATTTGAGTTATGATAAAGTCGTCCATAGATAATGTAAACGCCATTACAAAACCCGAAATTACACCCGGTAAAACATAAGGGAATATTACCTTAAACATAGCTTTAAACGGTCTTACGCCTAAGTCAAGCGCAGCTTCATATAAATTAGGGTTCATTTGAGCAAGTCTTGGCATAACCGAAAGCACGACATAGGGCGTGCAAAATGAGATATGACCCAGTATTAGTCTTACGTAACCTTGCGGAAAAGAAAAAGTTACAAAGAATATCATAAGCGAAACAGCCATAACTATCTCGCTATTTACCATTGGAAGTTGATTTACCGAAAGCGCAAGTTTCTTACTGCGTTTGCCTAAGTAGTGCATACCAACAGCGGCAAAAGTGCCTAATAATGTTGCAATTAGCGAAGAAGTTATAGCTATAAACAAGGTATTTTTAAGCGCCGACAACAAAGTTTGAGTCTTGCTTGAAGTAAATATATCTACGTACGCCGAAAAAGTAAACCCTTGACTAAATGTAAAATTGCTGTTGCCCGAAAAAGAGAATACAATTATTACCAGAATTGGCAAATATAGCAAAGTAAGTATTAGGGCAAGGTAACTTTCGCCAAAAAATCTTTTTAATTTCTTCATTATAAAATTGCCCCTCCCTTATCCTTAGTGTCGCCAAATCTTGTAAGCACCAAATTAGATACTACTACAAGCAAAAGCATAACTAAACTCATAACACTACCGACCCCGTACATATCTTGCATAAATTTAGTGTTGATTGAGTCGCCAAATAAGAAAATTTGACGATTGCTAAGCAACTCCGAAATTGCAAAAGTCGAAATAGTAGGAATAAAGACCATGGTTATTCCCGAAAGAATACCGGGTATTGACATAGGTAGCGTAGTCTTTAAAAAGACGCCAAAGTCGTCTAAGCCTAGGTCTTGCGCAGCCTCGTAGTAAGACTTGTCAATGCCCGACAAAACGGTGTGTAAAGGCAATATCATAAAGGGTAGGTAATTATATACCATACCAAAAAAGACCGTCCCCATACCTAGTTTTACGTCAAGGGCAAGAAAAATTGTCTTAATAGATAGTGTTCTTATTAAAAAGTTTACCCACATAGGTAGAATAAATAAAAGTACGAGTATCTTATTTCCTGCGTGATATTTTGCCAATAAATACGCAACGGGGTAACCAAGCGCAAGACAAAACATTGTTGTTGCAAGCCCTATTACAAGCGAATTGACAAGCACGCTAAACCCTGTGCTATCGGCAAAAAAGTCAACAAAGTTAGAAAAACTTATATGTCCGTCTACCATAAAAGCGTTGACAAGCACTAACACAAGAGGAATTACTATAAATACCATCATAAATAGTAGGTAAGGATAGGAAAAAGTTCTACGCTTTAAGGTGTAAAACCTACGCTTCGCAGACAAATTTTTAATCATTTGCAACCTCCTCAACCTCTATTTGAGTAACTCTAATTTTATCTTTATTGATAGAAATACCTACTCTATCGCCTTTAAGCCATTCGTCTTCGGTATCTACGAAAAACTCATAGTAGTCGTCGGTACGAACTATTGCAAGATAATAACTGCCCTTATATATCATATCGGTAACTTCACCGGCTATTGTTCCGTCGTTTTCGTCGTCGCAAAGAAGAACGTCGTCAAATTCTATGGCAACCGAAACCGCAGTGTCGCTTGGTAAATCTGCGTTGCAATCAAAGCGACCGCCACAAATTGTAACAACGTTAGGTTCGTACATAGTTGTTTCGATAGTGTTGACTACCCTAGACTTGCGCATTATGTGTAAGTCAAAAGGCTTGACGTATAGTCCTATATCTTGCCCGACCTTACATTCGACATTGTCGTGAACTAACATTTCGTTTCGTTCGCTAGGGTCGGCATTATGAGTTAGGCAAGTAGTTTGGTAATACGTGCCTTTAAATACCGAACTGATTACTTCGGTAACAAGCATACACTTAGGAGAGTCGACATTTACAATTTTAATATCTTCGGGGCGAATAATTACGTCGATTGGCTCATTCTTTTTAAAGCCTTTGTCAACGCATTCGTAAACGCCGTCTAAGAAACTTACCTTGTAGTCTTCGTTCATAATACCGGTAAATATATTGCTTTCGCCTATAAAGTCGGCGACAAAAGCGTTAGCGGGCTCGTCGTAAATTTTTTGCGGAGCGCCAATTTGTTGAATAATGCCTCTTTCCATAACTACGATAGTATCCGACATTGTAAGCGCCTCTTCTTGGTCGTGAGTGACATAGACAAATGTTATGCCTAGTTTTTTGTGCATTGACATAAGTTCTAGTTGCATATCTTTGCGCATCTTTAAGTCTAACGCTCCTAGTGGTTCGTCAAGCAAAAGCACTTGTGGCTCGTTGACAAGAGCACGAGCGATTGCAACACGTTGTTGCTGACCACCCGACAAGCTGTCGACTGCACGGTAACCATAGTCTTCAAGGTCGACCATTTTAAGCGAAGCGTTTACTTTTTCGGCTATTTCTAGCTTAGTTAATTTGCGCATATCTTGGTAAGTGTTGCCTTTTTTAACATAAGGTTCGCCATTTGGCACTAATTTAACCTTTAAACCAAAAGCTATATTGTTAAACACGTTTAGATGGGGAAACAACGCATATTTTTGAAAAACCGTATTAATATTTCGGCAATATGGCGGTATTTTAGTAATATCTTCGCCGTCAAAAAATATTTGTCCGGAAGTAGGATTCTCAAATCCTGCAATCATTCTCAGCGTAGTTGTTTTGCCACAGCCCGAAGGCCCTAACAAAGTTACAAATTCGCCACGCTTAATTGACAAAGAAATGTTCTTAACTGCGGGGTTGCCATCATAAAATTTGCTTACGTTCTTTAACTCGATAATACGGTCGTTTTTAGTGTTTTGCACCATTTAATTACTCTCCTTATGTATTGATTGTATGTAAAATATGTTGTTTAATCAAAAATTGCTTGGGGTGACTATCCAAAGCGCCTTAGCTACGCCTTTTCCACGATTTGTAATGGTGTGCGAATATCTGCCGTCTAAGTAAAAGCTGTCGCCACGCTTAGCTTTATATGTCTTGCCATTTTGCTCTATTGCAATGCGACCTTCTAAAACATAACCAAATTCTTCGCCCTCAAAGGGTTCTCTTTGGTCGGTAGAACCATTTTCTGCAAGCACGACTATTACAGGTTCCATTTGATTTTTTTGGCTATTTGGCACAAGCCAAATTAGGTCGTGAGAGTCATTGTTAGAAATAAAGAAGTCTTTTTCGGTAAATACTACTTGTTCGTCGACCTGTTCGGAAAAGAAAAATTGTAACGATACGCCTAGAATATTTAAAATATCTACTAGGGTAGCTATCGAGGGCGAAGCAAGGTCATTTTCAAGTTGACTTATGTAGCCCTTGGTCAACTCGCACCTAGACGCAAGTTCCTCTTGTGTAAGTCCACGTTGCAATCTTATTTGCTTAATTTTAGCGCCTATATCCATACGTTATTCTTCCCCCTATATTTTATAAGAAATACAATATATTAAATAGTTACTGTTGTCAAACAATTTGATTGATTTTACTAAACTTTTTTTAAATATTTTTAAAATATAGTTTTTAGCAAACAATTTGATTGATTTTACTAAACCTTTTGCCAAAAAAATAAGGCTTAACTTTGTTAAGTTAAACCTTATACTTGCTATGCTTTACCTAAATTGTTGATAAAATTGTTGATAAAATTAGTCATTACGCAATAAATATGAGTTTTACGCTAATTTACTTTTAGAAAAACATTGGCAAAATTACGGCTACTATGCCGACTACTACGGCGCACCAGAAAAACACGCAAACAACCTTAGTTTTGTGTGAAACGTAATAAAGGTAAGCGCAGTACACCATTGAAAATAGGGCAAATAACCTTAAAATGAGGTTGACAACATTTGAAATTGAGGCAAAAATTCCAAAAGCGTTAAGAATTGTGCCGATTGCCCAAAGAATAAATAGCACAAAACTAACAAGAGTAAAAGCGTTACTTGGTTTGTTTGACATAATTTAAGTCCCTCCAAAAATATTTAGATTAATTGTTATCAATAATATGTTTAATTATATATTGGGCTATCAATAGTCCGGCTATTGCAGGAGCGTAAGAAATGCTCGAAAGCGGATTGACACATTTGACCTCGGCGGGCGAAAGAGAAACAAGAACGGGCAAACTCTTAATTGACTGTTTTCTAAGCAAAGTTCTAAATTTACTTGCAAGCGGACAATTAGAAGTGCTAAATACGTCTTTAATCACAAAGTCTGCGGTAGTGCGATTGGCTGTGCCCATACAAGAAATAATTGGAACATTAAATTGTTGAGCTTTTTTTACAATATCAACTTTGGCTACAAGGGTATCGATAGCGTCGACGCAAAAGGTAAGATTAGTAAAGTCAATATCGTTAATTGTTGAAGAATCTACAAAAAGTCGATGGGGCTTAACTACGCAATTTGGATTAATGTCGGCTATACGGCTAAATGCAACGTCTACTTTAAATTGATTAATGGTGGAATTAAGAGCGAGTATTTGACGGTTGAGATTACTTATATCTATTTTGTCGCTGTCGATAAGAATAAGCTCCCCTACGCCTGCCCTTGCAAGCGCCTCGACAACATATCCCCCTACGCCGCCAAGTCCAAAGACAGCAATACGGCTACTTGCTAATTTAGCCAAGTTCTCTTTGCCTATAAGAAGTTCGGTTCTTTGAAACATCGTATTCCCTCCGCTAAAACTATTATAATACAAAAAAACAACTAAGTAAAGAATGTATTGACAGTTGCAAATCATAAGTTTATAATATAATAATAAAAATTGTTCTAAAAGGAGAAATTATGAAGTATTTTATCAGCCAAAAATTTTTTACATTTACAAGAGAAGACATTGACATTTTAGACGAAAACGGCAACTTTGTATACAAAATATACGGACAACGTTTTTGGGCTGGCAAAAAATTAAGACTTCTCGACAAAGACGGCAATACCGTCTTCACCCTAGTTAGAAGATTGTTTAGATTTCTTACAACTATTGATATCCTAGACAGAAATAATGAAAAAATTGCTAAGTTTAAACAAAAATTCCACATTGGCTTTGGCAAAAGGTTTTACATTAAAAGAGGCGAGGACAAATTTGACGTTAGCGGAAATTGGCTAGGACTTGACTATAATATAGTTACAACTTCTAAACAAAACCCAGTTGTAGTCGCAGTTATAGATAAACGCTGTTTATCGTTTGCCGATAGATATCAAGTAGAAATAAACGATAGCAGTTTAGTAGATTTAACGCTTTGTTCGGTATTATGCGTAGATATGTATAATCAACATAAATCTAATACTAACAATTAAAACTTTTACTTATAGGCTAAATTACTTAAATATCTAGGTAATCACGCTGTTAATATCGTAAGTTTCAGCAAGTTCGATACTAACAAATAAATGTTTCTATTATGACATTATAAAAAGGTCGGTAAATTATTTTACCGACCTTTAAATTTAAAAAATTAATACATTAATAAAAATTAAAATTTGTAAGTCCTAGCAAACTAACATATTACTCCGTTGTTTGGTCGCTTGACTCTTGCGTATCAGTTGAAGCATTTAAAACTAGACCTTTCTTTTTAAATATTTGTTTTCTAAATAATATAACGGTGTAAACGGCAAGCATTACTACCATTATAGCAAGCGAAAGGAAAGCCCACCCATTTACGCCCAGTGTGTCTTGCGGAGTTAGTCCCATAAGCAGTAGCAACGGGAAACCAAAAGCGATTGCGTATAGAGATTGATAAACTAGATTATTTGCAGCCGGCGTATTATATTCGTTGTCAATTTGCCTAAGCAAAATCATACCCGTGCTAGCTGTGCCTGTTAACATACCAAACATTGACAAAAACGCTTCGTTTACATAAGTCGGGAAAAGTCGTTTGCAACAAAATTGCACTTGGAAGTATGTAATAACTCCGCCGGCTACGCATATTAAAGATAGCGGAAGTATAAATTCGGGGTTTAAAAACGCCGAAAGACTAATTGCGCCCATACTAGCTACTATCATTATGTCAAAAGAGAAGCCCGACACTCGATTAAGCAAAGCGTCGTCGAGTATCTCAATACCTTTCTTATCTTCAATTTTTATTACTATTATCTTAATGACTGTGCCGACAACCATACCTATTAAGAAGTTAAATCCCCAAATAAGCGGGTTGACAGTCTTGGTGAAGAAGCCGTCGCCCATTGGTTCGATTAATTTTATTATGGCAAATAGACCGGACATAATTAAATATGTAATGATGTAACCTAAGAATATCAAAGCGCACTGTATTGTTAAGTTATCTACGCTTACGCTAGCCTTTGTGCGGTTAAGGCGTTGTTCGGGCAGTTCTGCAAGAATATCGGGGTTAATGCCTTGTTTATGTTTTATTCGTGACAAATATATCGCTCCGCCTATTGCAGAAGCAATAAAACCACAAGAAGCAACCGCAAGACCAAAGCTAGCTCCGTTAGTAAAGCCGTACGCCTCGTAATTTTTGCCCCAAATAAAAGCCTGACCCGGCCCTTGCCCATAGCCCATTGGAAGAATCATACCCGAACTTGCAAATACTCCGCTAACAATATAAGACAAACCTAGCGTAATGACAAGTCCAACAATGCCTTGTAGAATATAACCCGAAACGGTAATGATGCCGGCATTGACAACATCGGTATTATTTATTTTACTTTTCTTTCTTGTGGGGTGTTTAAGGGCGATTGCTATAAAGCCTATGCCAAGACCGTGATAGGTTAAAATTTCCAGCGTAGAGGTTGACATTAAAGGGTTTGCTACGTGGTCGGGTACGCATAGATTATAGATTAATATCACAGCAAGTACCAAAAACCCGGCTAAAACCGGAACGGGCAATAATAACTTACGCAAAAACTTAAATGTGTTAAATAGAATATTTACCAGCAAACACGCAACTAGCAAAATTGCTAGGGTTGTAACAAGCGACCAAACATCGCCGTCCCAAAAATTTGTCATATACTCTCCTTGTTATTTATCAATATTAACTTGCGCCTTATAATAATCAAAAAAATTAATAACTTTAACCGAATTAAGCCTTTTGGTAGGCACAATAAAGTAGTCGGCATCGCAAAAAAGCAATTCTATGCGGTTGCGTCCTAACATAGCTATGCTAGAAATGTCGCTAAAATTAAAAGTTTGCGTCCTATTATAAAAAGAAATGACTATTTTGTTAAAATAAAGTTGTATAGTCGAGCGACCGAATAGTTTCTTACGACGATTTTTTCCACCGGCAATTTTCAATTTTAAGGCTTTAATCGTATCGGTAAATATTGGCTTATCATTACTATAATCTATATTTTGTAAATAATCAAGCTGATATTTATGCCACTCGCCTGTATTTTTAAAAGGTACGGGCGGTTCAAACGTAAGGTTAGGGGTATATTGCCAGGTTCGCTTACAGGTATTACAAGTGACAAAGTTGCCCTTAGAAACAAACTGTGTAAAACCGCAGTGTGGGCAAACATATAGCAATGTTTCTAAGTATTCCGCTCGTGCAGACGAAACATAAGGCGTAATCGCATTAAAATTATCTACGTCAAGTAGGCTACGAATAAGGTCGTACAGTTGCTGACTTGTTAGAGCGGAATATTCTTCAACCGAAATAATTCTTTTTACTTCTGCCGTTAAATACCCTTTACGACGCTTATTACACCATCTAGGCATAGCGCCATAACCGCCTTCAATGTTGACAACAGCTATTGGAATATTAAGTAATTTAGCAAATTTACTTGTTGCGATGCTAAAATCGCAAAGTCTACCGTCAAAGCTGAGGTTGCCCTCGGGAAAAAGCATAATGTTACCGCCCTCTTTTGCAATCTTTTTTGCTATGCGTATAGTTGCGATATCGCTATGAACTTTGCTCTTTGGTATAGGAGCGACAAGATAATTGATAATTTTACCCAAAACAGGCAAACTCGACAAGTCGTCACGCATTACAAAATATAATAGCTTGCCGAAAAATATTGACAACATAAATTGGTCTGCCTTAGTCAAATGGTTAGAAATAATAAAATGCGAACCGCTCGGCAAAGTATGCTTAGAATATGTAAAGTTACGCCTTCTAAGCGCACATTTAAAGAATGGCGCAAAAAATTTATATGTCCTTTGATGACGTTTTTGTATCCACTGCATTTGTTTGCCTCTTAAAAATTAACTGGCTATATTTTATTATGGCTTGTCTATTGAAACTAGCTCGTATTCTTGTTCGCCTACGCCTAATTCTTGACAGTGCGTAAGACAAGCTTGCCAGTCGCTATTTACATTAGTATTTTTAAAGTGTTCGTGTAAATCTGTGTGTTTAGCCAGTTGTTCGGCAAGTTGGCTGTTGGGAAGAACGGGCGCTTGATTGCATTTATCTACGCAAGCTTTGTCAAGAGCGACCGGGTCAAAAGAAGCTAGCATACCTATATCGGCAACTATTGGAGTATCATTTGCCGAACGACAGTCGCACACAGGGGCTACGTCCATAATTAAATTGATATGAAAATTGGGTCTATTGCGTAAAACTGCGCTTGCGTATTCTGCCATCTTCATATTAAATAATTTAACCGAAGAATTATTACTGTTATGTATTGCGTTGAAATTACATTCGCCTAGACATCTACCACACCCTACGCATTTGTCAATGTTTATTACCGCTTTGCCGTCGCAGTTGAAGTAAATTGCGTCTTGGGCGCATTGTGTGGAACACTTGTGGCAACCTCTACACTTAGTAAGGTTTATGGTAGGTTTGCCGTCGCAATGTTGTTCCATCTTGCCCGCTCTTGAACCGCAACCCATACCGATATTTTTAATCGCTCCGCCAAAACCCGCAGTTTCGTGTCCCTTAAAATGATTGAGCGAAATAAATATATCTGCGTCCATAATAGCTTTACCTATTTTTGCTTGCTTGACATAAGTACCGCCGACTACTTCGACTAACTGTTCGTCTGTTCCACGCAGTCCGTCGGCAATAATAGTATGACAGTTAGTAACAAGGGGGTTAAAGCCATTCTCATAAGCGGCGGTTAAGTGTTCAAGCGCATCTTTGCGATTGCCAACATAAAGAGTGTTGCAGTCGGTCAAGAAAGGTTTGCCACCCTTGCTCTTGACGTAGTCGACAATAACTCTTGCGTAGTTCGGTCTAAGATACGCCATATTGCCGGGTTCGCCGAAATGCACCTTAATAGCTACGTATTTGTTGTTAAAATCTATATTATCAATACCTGCCTTAATAATAAGTTTTTTAAGTTTTTGAAGTAGGTTATTGCCCGGTTCGGCACGCATATCTGTAAAGTATACTTTCGAAGCCATAAATTTTTCTCCTTGTAATTTAACCCGTAAATATTATTGTATTTCGTATGCCGTTAGACTAATTAAAAGTTATTTTTCTTCGGTTTTTTCGCACGCTAACATAAATTAATAAAGAATTTGCTACATACATTAAACGTTAGTATATAGTTTTTGGTTGCAAATGTCAATAGCGTTATTATTTAAATTTGCAAATTTAGCGAGAAAAATATTTTACAAAAATTATTCTTACGGCTAAATTTGTCAACTATATACAAAAACTTGTGTCTATTTTAACAATTTATATAAAATAATGTAAATTTTTTTAAAAAAACTATTGCGTTTTTTACAATTTGTTGTAATATGGTATTGAGGTTGTTGTAACAAAGTGGGGGTATTTGTTTGCTCAATTCGCTTTTTATTATTTTAATTATCTTTATTATAGCCGTAGTTGCGGACTTGATACTATGGTTAATTAAGCGTTCGAATTTTTTCGCCCCAAATCAAATTTATTTAAATGAAAAACCAACTCAAACCGTTGTCGCCGATTGCCATTTTTCATTTGCATTTTTACTATTTGTTGGCGTAGGCATAATTTCTATCTTTGTTTCTATAAATTATGTAGAAGTTTCGAACTTTATTAAGTCTTATTTAACAGAAACGCAGGTTCAATTCGTAAGAGAAATAATCTCAAATATAACAAGCGGAACAGGTCTTGCCCTACTTGCTCAAACGCTTGCGTCGCAAATTTTTGTAGCGCTAAGCGTTTCGGTAATAATATATTCTATAAGCGGAGTCAAAGACTACGCAAAAATCTTCTTTAATCAATCTTTTTTTACTTTAAATTTCAAGCAACAAATTGTTCATTCTTTATTTTTTATTCGTAGAATTAATCTTCAATTTAGTCGTTTTAATCAATAAATTTTAGTAATAACACAGTTTTTAATTCAACACGCTTATGTTTTACGCTTAAATTTTGTATGTCTAACTACAATTTTTTAGCGTACCAAATTTATATAATATATCAATAGCATAGCTATAAATAAAATTTATAAGGAGAAAATGTATGAGAAAAAATACAAAAGGCTTTACATTAGTCGAATTGTTGGTTGTAATAGTTATTGTTGGCATACTTGCCGGCGTACTAATACCAACATTTGCGGGCGTGATAAAAAGAGCGCACGTCGACACTGTTGTAGAAGCTACTAGCAACTTAAACACATCGATATCAATACTAAAAGCCGAAGGGCTTAAATTAGAAGATATCTATGAAAACGGCGAACCTTCAATGGTTAAGCTTAAAGACAAACTTAAAACGGTAGACTCGAATGTCGAAGGACAATTTAAAACGCTTAACGCGGCTATTAATAACGATTGTTACGTATTCTTCGACTATGCCACGCTTAGCTTTCTTATTAAAGATAGCGACGAAATAGTCGCTTTGGCAACGGGAACAAAAATTGCAAATAATGTTATTAATCAAGCCTTTGCCGATATGCCTAAACTTTCTAGCAAAGATTATGCTTTTCCACAAAATCAAATAATTAAAGGTATGGGCATAGCTAATTACGCTTCTGCCGACCAAAAAGGCAATAGGTCGGGAAATAAATTGATTGACAGCCTAAGTATCTACGAAGATATTATGGCAAACCGCAAAAAGAACGCCACCGAATACTATTCGGTAAACGATTATTTTAGCGCATTAGCAAATTTTAAGCAAAACGACGCTAGCAAACAAGGCTCGGCGGAAAATAGTCTTATCACAAACGCCCTTTCTAGGGTATTTGTAAATGTTACGGCAGCCAAACTCGAATCGGCTATTATACCAACTAGTACTCTTTTGACGTTACTTGGAAAATGCCCCCCCCCAACGGTAGCCAACACACCCGTACTGCCTAGCGCTGCCGCATTAAAACAAAGCGAAAAGACTTATGTATTGCCTAGCGACTTGTTCGCTCAATACCCTACTACGGCAACGGTAAATATTACCATACCCGAAGACATCGCTATTCACTTAGACTTACTAGCTATGGTAGCGACTTGCCCTAGCGTAATAATCAATGTTACCGATACAACTAAAATTAATACCGAAACAACAAATTCGGGCTTAACTGCAACTACTCAACCATATTCTACGGCAAAAGATACTCTACCTCAAAGCAACAACATTGTAACTGTAACGCCCGGACAAAATACAAGGGTGACAAATATTAGTTACGCCGAAGGTTGCTTATTCTGGGATAGGAGCGAAAAAGCTACAAACTACACTGTTATTGTCAACGGCTTGTCACGCACTACAAGCGTTAACTTCTTGCAAGTTGACACTAACGCTTATCAAGTCGGCGATATAATTAGCGTAGAAATAATCGCAAAGGGTGGCAACCAAACTGACAGCTTGCCCTCTTGCGCAAGTTTTACAGCCGGCGCAAAAGTAGTCTACGAGGCTATTAAAAATGCTAGTGGCGACGTAATTGGACAAAAATCAACCGCAAGCAAGACTTATATACTGTTTAAAGGTATGACTTATGACTTTGCCGATGCGGTAATTTCAATAAATATGCAAACCGACAACGCCTTTACTCTTAGCGAACAAAACAAAAAGCTAACTGCAAGTAGCGTTGGATACGGCGTTATTACCTTGACAAAGGGCGCAGACACCGCTACTTGGAAGGTAAGAATAGTCGAACATACCGCAACGCTTACGCTAGGAACTGATTACAATATTTATTGCGACAATATTAAAAATCTTCAAAGTGAGGGTTATATTGACGCTACCGTAGTCCCCTATACCGTTGGCGCTTCAAACGTATTTATACCCGATATATTGATAAATATGCCCTTTGATAGCGGATACTTTAACTACGAGTTAAAGGAAGGAACAAACGGAACAAACGTCTTTGATACCTACGCTACAATAGTTAGCGGAGGCATACAATTTAATTTAACAGACCCCGACACCACAGGAACAAAGGCAAGCGCAGTTGGCAAGACATTCTTCCTTAAAATTACTTCTAAATATCAAACTAATTTGTCTGTTGAAATGAAAGTAACCGTAAACGACGGACATAACGTATATACGCAGGAAGATATGAGAAATTGTTTTGCCGACCTTAATGTCCACACAGTTAATTTGCTAAGAACATTACGACTTAAAACTGCGCACACAAGCGCAAATTTCTATGACGCTGACACGGAATGTAATTGCGTTGGCAATATGTATTACGACCAAAAAGAGAATTTCTATCACGTAGTAGAAAAGACTGTTGGCGAATATAAAACTTACGTTTATAACCAAACCAAAGAAGGCGTAGTAACTTATGATGAAGTTGCTGTCAATCGTTCTACCGACGGCAAGACAATTAGCTTTACAAGAACCAAAAAGGGCGTAGCCGAAGTAATTACGGCTTGGTTACTTGTAGACGAAAGTGGTAAGCCCTTAGGTCACGCTAGGGCAAACGACGGTAACTCTATGGCTGGCGAAAAAGCGCAAAATTGCAACCCCTTTGTAAGATTTGAAGATACCGTCGCTAACACCATTACGGTAAACGGCAACTACTTTGCGGTAGACGGTTCAAGACTTGCTCGACTTGGTTATTGCGAAAATAAACACGGCGTATATAACGCTGTCGGCAATAGTAATGCTAAACTTGCAAATAGCTATCAAGCAATCTTCCAAAGCGCTAGATGCGATAAAGTTGGAAATGCGGTGGTAGGAGCTAACGGTGTTAGATTTGGCGAGCTAAACAAAATGGTCTTTAATAATTTAAGGATTATTGGCAACAACAAACGACCCGACGGCACTGATGTAAACGGCGACCCGGTAAATGAAAAATATTACGAAACAAGCGGTTTTATTTGCATTAAAGGTTTTGGCGACATCGATGTAACTAACTGCATATTAACTTCGGGTTCTAGCGGTATTACTTATCACGCTGACAAGATCAATACTGGCTTTTCGAAAAGTTACGTAAAGAATACTCGCATTTACAACACTACGACATTCAATCTTGATACCTTTGCTTGCTATGAAACAACGGTAGAAGATTGTCACTTGTCTAACTCGGGCGGTCCGTTAGTATACTTAATTGACAAATTCGAAGATACTACTAACAACTCTCCAACTAATAACCCTAAGTATATATTTAAAGGCAACAATACCTTTGACAACTGGGTATCCGGCACAGAACTGTGGTTTGTAGCAAGCGGATTTAGCGGTTTAGCGACTAACGTTAAGGGAACTGTTGAAGCAAATATCATACTATATACGGGAAACGCTATGCAAGCGATTAAAAAGGAAAACGCAACTGCGGTTGAAAAAATGAATTTTATTATGTGCGGAACGGGCGACGGAAGTAATCTCAACCCCTGTTGGGATATTAAATTTGTAAATAAAGAAGGGGCTGCTACTACTTATGCCTACGACCTTAGCCGACCGTTTTTCTTTAATCCAGATAGCGATGCCCAAACTCCCGATATCAATAACAACGACCCTCGCAAACAAGGCGGAGCATTTATGGCGCCTGTAAACGAGTATTCGCAAGTTACGGCATTTGCAGGAGCAGTAACTGCCGCACAGACAGAGGTTACAACGGCTCTCGGCAAAAATAATAGCGGACTTACCGAAAAAGAGCAATTTATTGTAAAGGTTTACGCTGACCAACTTGCGAAACAAACCGGTAGCGACCAAGAAAAACAGCAAAAAGCTGCCGCCGCTACGGTCGCTTATATTGCAATGTATAATACTATGATGACAACTTCGAAGCTACCCAATCAATTACTGCAAGCTATCGACGGAAGTGGCAGTATCAGCATTATGGCGGTAATCGAGTACTATACACCACCTAAACCTTAAACATATTCGGCTAAGCGTTTAACTTAGAGGCGGATTTAGCTACAAAGAATAGTTTGCGACTAACAAAAATGTAAAAACTACATTACCCCCGTAGTTTATTACATATATCTTTCCTTTTTTATAAGATACGCCCTAAGTATTGTTCACCTTAGGGCGTATGCTTTTGCCTAAAAACTTCTGTTCTACAATAATATTTCAAGAATTAAAGATACGGAATATAAGCTATTCTACTGCACGACAAAACAAGATAGGATAGCGTCCTTATCGGGTTAGTAAATTTGCAAAAAACAAAATTAAAGCTAAACAAAGACCAAGCAATCCCCTACCCCGACAAATTAGTAATACCGCCTAACATTAGTACGACAAAATAAGTAATACCGCCTAACATAAGCGGTATTATTCTATACTAAATATACTAATTATATTGCTACTATAAGCGTTATTTAAGTAAATTGACGCTTGCCTAGTTTGTAATTAAAGACTAAGTTTGAGGTCGCCAGAAGATATCCAACCTACCTTTCTAAGCAGTAGACAAGTAAAATAACTTATAACCGCCGGCAAAACAAACATAAGCAAAATTATACCGCCGACAAGTAGCCAAACATTAAGACCTTGCGCAAGGCTTACGCTAATTGTATCTATCACGCCAACAAGCCCGGACGTACCCATACCTGCCCCGGTTGCGCAACGCAATTTAAATACCGTAGTAGCCAAAGGTCCGCATACAGCCGAAGCTACGACTGGGGGTATAAGAATACGAGGGTTACGCATTAAGTTGGGTATTTGTAACATACTTGTGCCTAGCCCCTGCGCAATTAGTCCGCCAAAGCCATTCTCCTTGTAACTCATAACGGCAAAGCCAACCATGTGGCAACAACAACCGACAACGGCAGCGCCGCCTGCAAGTAAAAGCGACTCTTGCGAAGGCGCTAAGGTTGCTAGCGTTACCCAAATTGCAGCGGACGAAGTAGGCAAGGTCAGTAGTAACCCCATTACTACGGCGATTACTATTCCCATTAAGAAAGGACTCCACACTGTTGCCATAGCAATGCCCTGACTGAGCAGTCTAAGTAGATAGGTAACCGGCGGACACAAAGTAACAGCCACAATACAGGTCGTAGTAAGCGCTACAAGCGGTACAAGTAGTATGTCGAGCTTAGTCCTACCGGCAACAAGTTTGCCTAGCTCGGCGCTAGTAAGGGCGGTTAAATACGCTCCAATAGGGTTACCCGGTTGCCCGATAGCCGTAAAATTGATGGTGAAACTGCCAAGCCAACCGCTTGCGAATGCGCCTGCAAAACCTGCTACTGCGCACGCAAACATAGTTAGTTTGTCAGTCTTTAAACTATGCGCTATTCCTACGCCTATGCCTGCGCCCATTGAAGTTTTTGCCACTTTTGCTATAAAAACAATCAAGTTGCCTACGAGATTGTCCCCGATTAATTTACCGATTTGCTCAAAAATAGTGCCTGCGATTAAGGTTGCGAATAGCCCTAACGCCATACCCGAAAAAGCGTCGATAAACCACCGTTTAGACAATTTCTTAATAACCGAACCCAAAGTTTGTTTGGTCTTTGCTTGTTGAGATTGCTCTACTTGTTGAGGAGATTGCTCTACTTGTTGAGGCGCTGTTTGCTCGGGCAGAGCGTCTTGCTCGCTAGATATGGTTTCGCCTGCAAAGGGAGTGTTTGAGCTATTTGGAAGTTCTTTTTTATCGTCTATATTTCCAAACGGAAGGTTAGTTTTTTTGTTCATTTTTTTGTTTTTCCTTTTTTTGTGTTAACTTGACTAATATTTTTATCTTTACTGTGGCGTTAAACCTAATTTCTAAAAGTTAGACTTTTTAAGCTAATTTTAAAAGTACGTTTGACTAACTAAAATAAACTCTTTTATTCTTTTGGAGCTACCAAATCGTCTTGCAAATAGCCAATAGCCTTTTTAACGCTATCTTTTGCAAAAGGAGAAGATAAATGAGCATAACTAAGTAGGTCTAGATAAGTTTTGCTACCGCCTGCTCGACATAAATTTACATAATCGTTCCAAACTGTTTTGTCGGTCTTGCTCTTGCCGTAAAATTCGTAAGCGCCAAGTCTAGCTAAGGCGTAATCAATATAATAAAATGGATATAGGAAAATATGCTGTTTTTGCATCCAATAACCGCCCTTATCAAGGAAAGCGTTGTCGCCGTAGTCACGCCAAGGCATATAAACTCTTTCAATTCTACGCCAAGTCGCCATACGTTGTTCGGCGGTTTGCTTAGGCGAAGCATAAACTTCGTGTTGGAATTCGTCGACTACGCACATATAAGTCATATTGTATAAGCTTTCGACCAAGTGAGCGTAGCGAGCTTTATCCGCCTTGTCGCCAAAATATTTATCCCAGTAAGGATAGGTAAACATTTCCATACTCATTGAGTGAATCTCGTTGACTTCGCTTGTTGAAGAAACAAGACTAAGCAATTTATTGTGACGCATTGACAAATACATATTAAAGCAATGCCCGGCTTCGTGCGTCAATACTTGAACGTCTGCGCCTGTGCCGTTAAAATTGCTAAATATAAACGGAGCAAGATATTCGGGTAGAGTTGCGCAATATCCGCCCATGTGTTTGTTGGGTTTGGTTTCTAGGTCGAACAACTCGCCCGAACGCATAAATTTGAAGAACTCTTGGGTTTCGGGCGAAAGCGCCGTATAAATTTCCATAGTTTTATCAAGCAATTCTTGCGTGCTACCTATGGGGTTAGCGTTGCCGTCGGCAAAAATAAGGCTTTCGTCATAAAAATGTATTTTGTCTACGCCTAAACGAACTCGTTGTTCTTCAATCAATTTTTGACATAACGGCGTAATCTCGTTAAGAACTTGTTTGCGGAAATTTTTAACGTCGTTTGCCGTGTAATCGTAACGGTGTCGCATAAGGTAAGCCATATCGGTATAATTTGAAAAACCTAATCTTTTTGCCATTTTTGTGCGAAGTTGCACAAGTTTAGAATAAAGCTTATCTAGTTGTGGCGAAAGCGAACAATATAGATTTGACCATTTGCGTAACGCCTCTTGTCTTATTTCTCGGTCGGGGTCTTGCATATATTTAAGCAAACCATAGAAATTACAAGATTTGCCCATAAACTCGGTTTTTGCGGAAGCTACTAGCTTGCTAAATTGCATTGATAGATTGCCTTCTTTAATGGTAGGCATAATATTTTTAAGCGATAGAAGTTTGCTGTCTGCCTCGGCGTTTAAAAAGATAACTTTGCCGTATTTATCCTCGAATTGCTTTCTAAATTTGCACATAAGCAAAAGCTTATATTCTTTCTTTTGTAGTGGCATAAGTAGAGTTACTTGCTTGTTAAGATACATAACTTCTTGTTCGTAGAATTTGTCGGCAGTATTTATGTCGTGACGAATGCTTGCAATAGCGCTTAGCGTAGAGATTTTTTTGCTCTCGCTGTCAAAAGCTAAATAAACTTCTTCCGCTTCCTCAAATGTAGACGCAGTCTTAAACTGTTTAAGCAAGCCCTTTAACTTTGATTTAAGCTCGACAAAATTTGGTCTTACATACGCAAATTCACTAAATTTTTCCATAGTTGCCCCTCCTAATTTTTAAGTAAATATTTATTTTGCATAACTAATTTTATCACTATTCTACCACTTAACACGAAAATATGCAATAATAAATTTTGCATATAACTGACACAGCAAGGTATGCCTATGCATTGTTTGCTACATTTTGCTATATTTTATTATATTTAAAGAGTTTATATATAATTTCTACCGTTATGTCTGTTAAAACTGTCTTTTAGTTTTGTTATAAAAACAAAGTCGTTAAACTAAATTTACCTGTAACGCCGTACTTTTATTTATTATTTTTAGCTACATCTAAGTATAAAATAAAGTAAATAATGCAAACTTATTAAATTTCTATTTCTTCTAGTTTATTTTTGAGCAAAGACTTTTGAACGTATAAAAATAGCCCTAGCGATATAATTGAGGCAATAACCCACCCTATGGGCCACGACCACCAAATGCCGTTTATGCCCAAAGACTTTGCAAATATCGCCGAAAACGCTACTCTAATCACTAAGTCGGTAAGCGTAGAAATCATAAAACAACCCATTTTATTTGCCCCTCTTAGCACTCCGTCGGCAACTAATTTAATTGCAATCACAACATAAAACGGAGAAATAATAAGCAAGAATTGTTTGCCAACTTCAATAGCGGTAACATCGCCGTCAATTATAAACAACCTTACAAGAGTAGCTCCAAATGGAATATAAATTGCTATAAATATCACTGCGCAAATGCAAGAAAGAACTATACCGCTTATAAAGCCTGTCTTTATGCGTTCGGGCTTGTTTGCCCCGAGATTTTGCGATGTGAAATTTGATACGCCACTGCCGATTGCGGTTATTGAAGTAATGGTCATATTGTTCAACTTAACAGCCGCTGCATATCCCCCGATTGCAGACATACCAAAAGCGTTAATAAAACTTTGAATTACAATATTTCCCACAGAAATAAATGATTGTTGTAATATGCTAGGTATTGCAATTTGAGATATTTCTTTTAAAATTTTAAAGTCAAAAAGACAAACTTTTTGAGCGAATATCTTTCTTGTCCTTATAAGCGCATAGACAAGCGCTACCGTTCCGCATACGCCTTGACAAATAAAAGTTGCCCACGCAACTCCGCTAACGCCTAGATGCAAATATTTAACAAACACAATATCCATAATTACGTTAGAAATTGAAGAAATTACAAGCAAAATAAAGGGAGTTTTTGAGTCGCCTAAGGCAGAAAAAATACCGTTAGCTATGTTATAAAGCAAAAGGAACAAATATCCGCCTATATAAATTAGTAAATATTTAGAAGAGTCTACAAAAATATTTTCAGGCGTATTAATAAGACGCAAAAGAGGATTTGCAAACACAAGCCCGAGCGTTGTTAAAACAACGCCTAATATCGAACTAAAAATAACCGCCGTATAAATTGTTGTTTTAGCTTTTGCCAAGTCTTTGCTACCAAAATATTTTGCCACGACAACCGAAGAACCAATGTTACAGCCAAAGGCAAAGGCAATAAAAATTAGCGTTATTTCATAAGAATTGCCAACGGCAGCAAGCGCCGACGTCCCTATATATCTACCGGCGATAAGACTGTCGGCAATGTTATAAAGTTGTTGAAATACAATACTGCCAAAGAGCGGTAATGCGTAACGTATTAATACCGAAAATGGCTTGCCTACTGTTAAATCTTTTTGCATAAGTAATCTTCCTTCTATTTCTCAATTATAGCTTACTTAGTTAATAAAGTATAACATTTCAATAAGCATAAAAATTAAAAAACAAACAAAAGTTTAATTGTTTAAGGTCAAATATATTTAATCAATTAAAAACAAACAAATAGCTTGCATTGACTTAAAAGGCTAAGCTATGCTATAATTAATTTTATAAAAATCAATCGCAAAATAGGTTAAAATGAAAAAAAGATTTAAACGTATGTACATAGAGATTACTAACCAGTGTAATCTAAATTGTCACTTTTGCCCAAAGACAAAGCGGAAAAAAGAATTTATGAGCGTCGAAAACTTTGAAAAAACGCTTAAAAAGGTCGACGGTTACACCGATTACATCTATCTTCACGTAATGGGCGAACCTCTCTTGCACCCAAAACTAGAAGAAATATTGTCGATTGCGACTAGCTATGACAAAAAAATTAACATTACCACAAACGGAACGTTACTCGAACAAAACCTAAATATATTAAAAAATTGCAAAAATTTAAGAAAGATTAGCCTTTCTTTGCATAGTTACGAATCAAATAATCAAGGCGGACTTGAAGAATATCTTGAAAAATGCCTAAACGCTTGCAAAATACTATCTCTAAACACAATTTGCGATTTAAGGCTATGGAACCTTGACGGAAACGAACTTGATATACCTACTAAAAACAATTTAAACGATAGGATATTAGACTATATTAAAAAGGCGTACAATATTTCCCAACTTAACATAGTCAATAACACTGTAAAACTTGAAGAAAATACTTACATTGGCTTTGCAGAAAAGTTTGACTGGCCCGACACAACAAATAGCCACGCAAACGCAAACGGCTATTGCCACGCAATTATCGAACAACTTGCCATACTTGTTGACGGGACTGTTACGCCTTGTTGTCTTGATAACGAAGGGATAATTAATCTTGGTAATATTTACTCTAACGACCTTGAAACTATTCTTGACACAAAAAGAGTTAAAGATATGGTAAAAGGTTTTCAAAACAGAACGCACGTTGAAGAACTCTGTAAACATTGTCAATTTTCTCAAAAATTTTAACCTTATGACAAATTAGCAAACTTTAAAAATTCGTTATTGACTTAACTATGTTAAGTTGATATAATTAAAGCTGTACAAAATATTTACAAAAAATAAAATTTCTACAAAAAGGAGAACATAATGGAAAATTTTACCCAAATTAAGTATGTTAGATACACTATCGAGCAAGCTAAAACTGCCTACCTAGAAGTTTATAACTTGCTGGAAAACGCCAAAACCGTCAACGATTGTATTAACGCAAGAGAAAAACACATTCAAATTATTAAAAATTTCAACACGCCAAATCAAATAGCCGAAGTGCGGTATTCCCTTAACACAAGGGACGAGTTTTATGCAAACGAAGTAGATTACTACAATCAAACAAGCCCTATGTTTAGCGAACTTATGCTTAAATATACCGAGTTGATGTTAAACACCCCTTTCCGCAAGCAACTTGAAAAACAACTTAATCCACAAGTTTACAAGATGTATGTGTGCCAAAGCAAAGCTTACTCGCCCATTATTCTTAAAGAAAAACAAGAAGAAAATACGCTGACTACAAAATATTCAACCTTGCTTTCGCAAATTCTTGTAGATTACAACGGCGAGAAAATACCATTTAGCATTATTCGTGGTAAATTAGAAGATAGCGATAGACAGGTGCGTAAAGATGTTTGTTGCGCTATCGGCGTAGCTTTACAATCTCATCAAGCCGAACTTGACGGAATATTTGACCAACTTGTTAAGGTAAGAGACGCTATGGCAAAGAAAATGGGTTACGCTAACTTTGTCGAACTAGGTTATTACCGTATGCAAAGAATTGACTACGACCAACAAATGATATCTACATTTAGACAAAACGTATATCAATCAATAGTGCCGGTTGTAACCAAACTTAAAGAAGAAATAGCCGGCAAAATTGGCATTGCCCAAACTATGTTTTACGACGACGGCGTATACCTTTCAAATGGTAACCCTAAACCAATATTAAATAAAGACCAAATTTTTGTTCAAGCTAGCAAAATGTATAACGATATTAGCCAAAAAACCGGCGAGTTCTTTGACGAAATGGTTAAAAGCGAGGCCTTTGACGTAGTGGCTAGGGACGGCAAAATGGGAGGAGGATACTGTACTGATATAGCGGACTATGCTCAACCATTTATATTTGCAAACTTTAACGGTAGCTCTGCCGATATTGAAGTAATGACGCACGAATTTGGTCACGCTTACGCCTATGGCGCTATGTTTGAAAAGGGCGACTACGAAATAAATATAGGCGGTTACGAAACAGCCGAATGTCACTCAATGAGTATGGAGTTCTTTTGCGGTAAATATATGCAAAAGTTTTTTGGAGAAGACACCAAAAAATATCTCTACAAACATATTTGCGCAGCGCTTTCGTTTATTCCCTATGGCGTTATGGTCGACGAATTCCAACATATAGTTTACCAACAACCCACTCTAACCCCCGACCAAAGATGCGAGAAATGGAAAGAACTCGAACACAAATACAAACCTTATATGTCTTGCGAAAATATACCTTACCTAGAAAGAGGCGCAAGATGGCAATATCAAGCGCATATTTATGAAAACCCCTTCTACTACATCGACTATTGTCTAGCTCAAACGGTTGCGTTTGGTTTCCTTGTAGCTATGCAAAGCAATTATAAAAAAGCGTTTGACAAATATATTGAACTTGTTTATGCCGGTGGTAACAAAGGTTTTGATAAACTAATTAAAGATTCGGGCGTTGCTTACCCCTTTGCAAATGGCACGCTTGATAACGTTGCAAATGAAGTATTAAAAATACTTAGCAAACTTAGCTAAAACTACCACAACAAAACCGGATAATTTTACTCAATGCTAATTTACCAAAATTTATAATATTTTATTTTTAAGCTAAGACTACTTTTTAAAAATATCAATATGGTTTAAAACGCTAATACTTCGTTTAGGGTAAGCCAAAACAATCTAATATTAATCTATCAATAACAAAAGAATATCCCGAAATTCGGGATATTCTTTTTCGTTTGGTATTTAAATTTTATAAATAATTTTTATTTAAATAGAGGGTCGTCCGGTATAGAAGACATCGGGTTAGAAATTTTATAAATCAACGAATTTATAAAGCCCGGCATAGAGCGAGTCGACCAACTATTGTCGCCAAAAATTCTAGTAAGATTAGTCTTGGTTTGAGAGTCAAAGTTAAGGACA
Source organism: Clostridia bacterium (assembly GCA_036654455.1). Taxonomy (NCBI): domain Bacteria; kingdom Bacillati; phylum Bacillota; class Clostridia; species Clostridia bacterium. Next base: position 87,005 of record JAVVRZ010000002.1, read on the forward strand.
TTCATATCTATTAAGGTTTGAATCTTAGCTTTTTGCACCCAGGTTGTCAATTTGCCAGATATTGTATTAGCCTCGGCAATTTTAGTGTCCGCCATAACCTTAGTTAAGCCGTCGCAGTCGGCAAACGCATACTCTGCTCCGCTTTGTTCGGCTTGATACCATTTTTCGCCTGATTTCATAATAATATTACCTATTGAGTCTTTTTTGACCATAGCGTTAACGGTTACGGTGTAGTTAGCAATATTAGTTACTTCCTTTGCCCAAACGTGAGCGCAACCAACAATAGAATGAAGGTGACCCGGCGTAGGATTTGCGCAAGTCCAAATTAGCGTATAATCGAGTACTTCGCCTAAATATAGTTGGTCTAATCTTGACCCGATATCTCCTACCGTAGCGTTTGCAAGAAGTTTAAGCATAGGTGTGCCTGTGCAATCGATTAAGTCGGCAAGTTTAAGCCCGTTGACTTTGTTTTTAATTGTGACTGCGTCCATAGTTCCTATTGTAAGACCTGCAAGTGCGCCGTCAATACCGCTCGCTAATACATCGTTGCTTGCGTTGTTGTCGTCAGTATATGTTTTGTACCAAACTCCGTTTGCCTTTGTAAGCCCTAACACTACACCAACTTCAATTTTGTCAATAGCGCCGTTTTTAATATCATTTATAGATTTATCGGCAAGCGCGCCAAGCACGCCCTTAGTTGAAGAAGTAATATCTAGTAGCTCGCCTAATTTAATGTAGTTAACTTTTGAGTCAACAATAGAGCTGTTGCCAAACTCTTTAATGGTTAAATCTGCAAGAGCGGAATAAATTCCCTTTGCCTTGACGTTTATAGTAGCGTCGGTATAACTTTCGTACCATATTCCGCCTACTTCGATAAGACCTAGCACAACGCCAACTTTTACATTATCAACCGCAGTGCCATTTTTAAGTTCGGCTACCGTCTTATTTGCAAGCGAACCCATAATGCCCGTTTCTTTGCCTGTTAGGTTGAGTAATTCGCCTAACTTGATACCGTTAATCGCTCTGTCCATTACGGTGTTGCCATTTGCGTCCTTAGTAGTGTCGCCAAGCTCCTTAACGGTTAGGCTTGCAAGCGCAGAATAAATTCCCTTTGCCTTAACGTTTGTAGTAGCGTCGGTATAACTTTCATACCAAATTCCGCCTACTTCGGTAAGACCTAGAACAACGCCAACTTTTACAGTGTCGATTGCAGTGCCATTTTTAAGTTCGGCTACTGTCTTATCTTTAAGAGAACCAAGAATACCTTTTTCGCCATCTTTGATATTGAGCAATTCGCCTAACTTAATGCCATTAATCGCTCGGTCGATTGCGGTGTTGCCATCTATGTCCTTAGTAATGTCGCCAAGCTCCTTAACAGTTAAGCTTGCAAGAGCGGAATAGAGTCCTTGCGCCTTAACATTTGTAGTAGCGTCGGTATAACTTTCGTACCATATTCCGCCTACTTCGGTAAGACCTAGAACAACGCCAACTTTTACAGTGTCGATTGCAGTGCCATTTTTAAGTTCGGCTACTGTCTTATCTTTAAGAGAACCAAGAATACCTTTTTCGCCATCTTTGATATTGAGCAATTCGCCTAACTTAATCGTGTCAATCTTTGCGTTAAGTTTGGTTGAGTCTGCCAAATCTTTAATAGTCATATCGGCGAGAGCTTTATTTATACCGCTTGCTAAGACATCGTTGCTTGCGTTGTTGTCATCGGTATATGTTTCGTACCAAACTCCGCCAACGTTGATAAGACCTAGCGTAACGCCGACCTTTAAATTATCTATGGCTGTGCCATTCTTTAAGTCAGCTATTGTTTTGTCGCCGAGTTCTTTCATAATGCCGGTTTCCGTTCCCTTAAACTCTAACAAATCTTTAATTTTTGCCGTATCTAGCTTGTCGTTAAATACTGCGCTATTAGATAATTCGCTAATCTTTAAGTCGGCAAGAGTCTTAAATATGCCTGTCGCTTCCTTATTTAAAGGGTCATTTTCGGCGACAAATGTTTCGTACCATATATTATTATGTTTTACTAGATTAAGTACTTCGCCAAGAAGAATATTATCGATTGCGCCATTTTTAAGGTCATTGACTGTCTTATTCTTTAAAACTGCCATAATACCCGTCGCAGTATCGCTTAGACCAAGTAGAGAACCTAGTTTTACGTCGCCAACAATGCCCATAGCGTCAAATTTACCGCCTGTAATATCTGTTAGCTTGACGTTAGCCATAGAAAGTTCAAGTCCTTCTACCGCTGTGCCGGAATTATCCCAAGCATACTTAGGGGTAATAGTTGGGTCTATATCTGTTTCGGCTTTATTTGTCTGTTCGCCCTTAGTATATTTCATAACTTCGCCAATATATAAGTCACCCAGTAACGAATTAAAGTCTATCGACCCGCCCGAGATAAGTTTGCCTAGTTCGATGTCGGCAAGAGCGGTCATTAAAGCGTCTACTTTAACGCCCTTGTCTTGCCAAACAAGTTCTTCTATTGCTGGGTCGGGGTTAACGTCTACGTGGTCATATTTGAGTAATGCGCCAACATAAAGCCCGTCGAAAAGTCCGCCGAGTTCAAGTTTTGCAACGTTGCCTGTAATTTTAATTAAATCGGCAATCTTCTTATCTTTGACAATATTACCAAAACCCGTATCTTTAAGAAGTTCGTCAAGTTTAAGCTCGCCTAGGCTTTTTAGTCCGCCATTCTCGCTTGCAATTGCCATAAGAATATCTTCTCCGCCTAAGATAACGCCGGCAACCGAACCAATCGAACAGTTAGCAAGTAACCCAAGTACGCCTGCGCTAGTGCCGGGAATAGCCGTATATTCGTAAATTCCACTACCTAGCGGAGTTTCTACTTCGGTAAATTTACTGCCCAAAACAGCGCCGAGTTTAACGTCTTTAAGCAAGCCGACAAGTTGCGTAGTGTCGCCTAAGGCGCCTAATAATTGAGTTAAGCTAATATCTTTAAGCTGTTCGTAACCGCCCTTAGATACTACGCCATCGGCAAATACTAAGCCTACGCCTAAATTAATTGTATTTAAAAAGCCGTTAATATCGCCTTGCAAAATAAACCCGAGTTTAGCGTCTTTAATTTCTTCGTAAAATCCTTGCTTAATAGTGTCAAGCCCTACTAAGCTATTTAAGTCAAAGCCGTACTCGGTATTAAGATATGTAAGCGTACTATTATCGGGATTTTTGCTCATATTGATAATTACATCAATCAAATTCTCGACTTTCATACTTTGGAATTGACCTAATGCGTCGTTTTTGATACCAACCATTTCTAACGTGCCTTCTTTGTAGGCGTAAAAACCTACGCCAAAAATTGCGGCAAAAAGAAATATTATACCAAATAACATACCCAGTATAAAACACAACCCTCTGTTCATAATTGACCTCCCTATATAAATAAATATATATGCAATTTGTTTTTTAAATTATATGCTAATACTCATTAAAAGTCAATAATAAAATAAATTAACCTTAAAAAGGTTAATTTATTATTTAATGCAACTTGCCAAACTTCACTTTAATCTAACTCTAACATACCATTATATAGTTCGTAATACTTGCCTTTTGCCGAAAGTAAAGAATCGTGATTGCCACGCTCGATTATTTCGCCTTTTTCTAGTACTAAAATGGCCTTAGAATTGCGTACGGTAGACAGTCTGTGAGCTATTACGAATACCGTTCTACCTTTCATTAATCCGTCCATACCTTTTTCAATCAATTTTTCAGTGCGGGTATCAATGCTACTTGTAGCTTCGTCAAGTATAAGCACCGGCGGGTCGGCAACGGCAGCACGAGCAATAGCCAGTAATTGCCTCTGCCCCTGCGACAAATTAGCGCCGTCTGCGGTAAGCATTGTTTGGTACTTGTTGGGCAAACACGAGATAAAGAAATCTGCATTTGCAAGTTTTGCCGCATTGATACATTGTTCGTCGGTCGAAGACAAATTGCCATATCTAATATTGTCCATAACCGTACCTGTAAATAGGTGGGTATCTTGTAGCACCATAGCAAGAGAACGCCTTAAATCAGCTTTTTTAATGTTATTAATGTCAATGCCGTCGTAAGTGATATTGCCGTCGTCAACGTCATAAAACCTATTAATTAGGTTGGTTATTGTTGTTTTGCCTGCGCCCGTACTGCCAACAAAAGCAATTTTTTGACCCCGTTTCGCATATAAAGAAATATTTTTTAGCACGACCTTGTCAGACTCGTAACTAAACGTAAGATTTTTAAAGTCAATATCGCCTTGAAGTTTAACGTATGTCGGCTGATTGTCTACTATGTTCTTCCACGCCCATAAGCCGGTATGAATAGAACTCTCGGTTAACTTGCCGTCGACTATTGAAGCGTTAACTAAGGTTACTTGACCGTCGTCTATTTCGCTAGGTTGGTCAAGCATAATAAATACCCTTTCCGCTCCTGCAAGAGCATTAAAAATAGAATTAAATTGTTGCGACAAGTTAGTAATGGGCATAGAAAATCTACGGCTATAATCTAAAAAAGTCACAAGACTACCCACCGAAACGGCAATGCTCAACCCTGCCAAAGTAAAGACTCCGTTTGCCGAATAAAAAATCATTAACGCCCCGACGACTACGATAATTGCGTAAAATATATGCGCAGTGTTACCCATAATAGGCATAAGAATATTTGCGTAAGTATTTGCCCGAGTTGAGCTTGCGCACAATTTTAGATTAAATTCGTCAAAGTCTTGCTTTGCCTTTTGCTCGTGATTAAATACCTTAATTACTTTTTGCCCCTCGATGGCTTCTTCGATGTTACCGTTAATTTCACCCATAGAGCGTTGTTGAGCGACATAATTATTTTTACTGCGTTTACCGATACCGCCGATAATAAATACGTTGACTATAACTTGAACAATACAAATTATAATCAAGAACCAATTAAGCAATATCATAGCTACTAAAAAACCGATAATCGTAGTTAGCGACTGTATCAACTGAGGAATACTGCGGGCTAACATTTCACGCATAGTATCAATATCGTTTGAATAAAGCGACATTATTTCTCCGTGAGTGCGTTTGTCAAAATAGCTAATAGGCAAAGTTTGCATTTTGTCAAAAGCCGAAAGTCTAATATTATAAAGAACACCGCTACTAACGTCTACCATTATTCGTTGATACGCCATTAGCGAGCTTGCGCCAACAAAATAAATCAATCCCATAATAAGTAGATATTGTTTAAGCAGTCCTAAGTCGCCTTTAATAATAGCGTTGTCAATAATAGGTTTGAGCAAGTAGCTACCGGCTATATTAGAAATGGCGGCAAGCATAACAAACACAGTTACAAGTATCATTTGAAAAGTATAAGGTTTGAGGTAATAAAATAGACGGGCTAGCGTTTGCTTAGTGTTTTTGGGTTTGCCGGGCTTTCTTACGCCCATTTGAGCCCGTCCGTTAACTCCGTTGCTAAACATCGATTTCATTTTGCCCCTCCTTCTTGCGAATAGTAAACTTCTTGGTAAATTTTGCAATCATTAAGTAATTGTTCGTGCGAACCTACCGAAACAATTTGCCCCTTGTCAAGTACGACAATTTTGTCGCAAGCGATTACCGAGTCTACACGTTGAGCGATAATAATCTTTGTAACGTTAGGAATATTTTTAAGTTCTTGTCTAATCTTAGTGTCGGTATTTGTGTCTACTGCGCTAGTAGAGTCGTCAAGAATTAGTATCTTAGGCTTTTTAAGTAACGCCCTAGCTATACACAAACGCTGTTTCTGTCCGCCTGAAATATTTACTCCGCCTTGACCTAGCAAAGCGTCGTAGCCATTGGGAAATGACATTATAAATTGATGCGCTTGACAAGCCTTGCAAGCGTCGATAATTTCTTGCTCGGTTGCGTTAGCGTCGCCCCACCTTAAATTATCGGCGATTGTACCCGAAAAGAGAATGTTCTTCTGTAATACCATCGCTACGTTAGAGCGCAGTTCTTGCATAGAATATTCTTTAACGTTGATGCCGTCTACGAACACATCTCCCTTGTCTACGTCGTAAAGACGAGGTATAAGTTGCACAAGACTACTCTTGCCCGAACCTGTTCCGCCAATTATACCTACGGTTTCGCCCGAATTGATGTTGAGATTAATATTTTTAAGCACTGCGTCGTCGATATTGTTATCGTAAGAAAAGTCAACGTCACAAAAACTAATCGAACCGCTGTTTATTTGTCTATTATTTGTTCCGTCTTTCATATCTTCGTTAGTTTGAAGAACTTCGCAAATACGAAATATTGACGCTCGACTTGTAACGTAGGTGACCGCTACGTTAGAAAGCATCATAAGGCTGTTGAGAATTTGAACTGCATAAGTAATCATTGCCGAAAGGTTGCCTATTTCTAGCGTGCCTTCGATAGCAAACGTTCCGCCTATACCGGTAATGGCAAGTTTGCAACCATACATTACCAACTGCATTAAGGGCATTTGTAGCACAAATATGCGTTCGGCGGCTATTTGCCATTTAAGTAAAGCGCCTGCGCCCTTGCGAAATTTCTCCTTCTCGTAATCTTCTCTTACAAAAGACTTAACAACTCTAATATTAATTAAATTCTCTTGAACGTCTTGGTTCATTTCGTCGTAGCCTTTGAGCAACTTCTTAAATTTAGGAAAAGCAAGCGCAAGCGATACCGTAACCGTAGCTACAAGCAGTGGCACTGCAACCACAAATATTAACGCCATACGAGAGTCAATGTTAAACGCCATAACTATTGATAACGCAAACATAAGCGGCGCTCGAACCATAATGCGTATTAACTGCATAAAGCAAACTTGAACGTTGTTAACGTCGGTAGTACACCGAGTAACTAGCGAAGCCGTCGAAAAAGTGTCGACATTTTTAAAAGTAAAACCTTGAATCTTATAGAATAAACTGCGTCTTACATTTGAACTAAATCCTACGCTAGCCTTACTTGCGACATACGCCGAAGCCATACCGCAAAGCAAGGACGCAAGCGCCATAGCTATCATAATTAATCCGCTTTGCAATATAAACTCGATTTGAGGTTTAGCGGTTTGAATATAATTTACAATAACCGCCATTTTTGCAGGTATCAACACTTCAAAAATTACTTCGCCTATCATAAATAACGGACTAAGAATGGTTGGAAGAACATATCCCTTAACATTTCCAAACAGACTAACTAAACCCTTCTTTTTCATCTATTTTATCGTACCTTCTTAAATATATTTAATAGTTAATGTAAAAATAAAAATTAACACAACAAGGTAATTATAAACTTACTTACTTGTTGTGTCAATGTCAGTGTGAAATATGGTTATTAAACATAACCTAATTTAAGCCTTCTTTTCTGCAAATACAACGTTGCCTTGACCTAAAATATTAGTTAATTCGTATTCTATGCCCTTGCATTGCCTTACGGTTGAAGGCATAGAGTATTTCTTCTCGCCGATTACTAAAATAACTGGAAAATCGCCCTCGTAATTTTGTAAGATAGAAGAAATTTGTTCATAAACGCCGTTGTCTTTTTTAAGCATTCTTAGATATAGAGCAGTTGACACCTTCTTTTCCTCTTTGTCTTGCCAAGGTATAATCTTATCTACAAATACTTTGGGAACGTCTTCGCTCTTTACCGAAAGAGTGCCTATTACGGTAACCATAGTATCTTCTACGATATATTTTTTGTTACGCTCGTAACTGTTAGCAAACATCATTAAGCTAATAGTACCAGTCATATCTTCTAATTTTGCAGTGCAGAGTAATTTATTAGTGCGTTTGGTGTAAGTTTTAGATATGTCGCTGAGATTGCCGCCTAAGGTCACCTTTTTGCCGTCATATTCTTGTTCGAGCGTAGTTTCGCCGTCTTCGGCTTGCTCGGTGGCAAAAAGCATACTGCTGTTAAAATCGTATTCTTTAAGGCGTTGAGCGTATTCGGAAAGAGGATTGCCCGAAACACACATACCCAAAACTTCTTTTTCAAGCGACAGCTTATATTTAAGTCCGTATTCTTTAATCGTACCAAATTCGACGTCGCTAAAAGCCGAGTCTTGTCCTAACATATCAAACATTGAAAATTGCCCTATCTCACGCTTCTTCTTATCGTTAGAAATACGCTCCATTATCGGCTCGTAAGTCGCCATCATCTCGGCTCGGGAAACATTAAAACAGTCGAAAGCTCCGCCTTTAATTAAATTCTCAACTAAGCGCTTGTTTAATGCCTTGCTGTCTACCCTTGTTAAAAAATCTTTCAAGCTGGTAAACTCGCCCGAAATATTGCGCTCTTCTATTATACGCTCGATTGCAATTCGACCTATGCTCTTAATGCCAAGTAGCCCAAAGCGAATATGTCGGCTTTCAACCGAAAAATCTAGACTTGACTTATTGATGTCGGGAACAAGAATTTCTACGCCCTTTTCTATTGCGTAAGCGATATATTTCTTTATTTCGTCAACTTTGCTTGTGCGATTGTTGAGAACGGAACAAATATATTCGACAAAATAATACCTCTTTAAATATGCGGTTTGATAAGCTAAATAAGCGTAACCCGCTGCGTGCGATTTGTTAAAAGCGTATTGCGCAAAGTCAGTCATTTGGTCAAAAATATCGTTGGCTATTTCTTTGCTAACCCCCATATTAACTGCGCCCTTAGTTACTAGCTCGCCTTTTTCATTTTTCTTGCCGTTGACAAAGTACTCTCGTTGATTGCTCATTTCGTCGGCATTTTTTTTGCTCATAGCTCGACGAATAGAGTCGGCTTCGCCATAGGAAAAGCCTGCAAGTTCACGCACAATTTGCATAATTTGCTCTTGGTAGACCATACAACCATAAGTGTTTTTAAGTATATTTTCAAGTAAAGGGTGTTTGTAAACTACCTTGTCTTGATTATGCTTGCCCCAAACGTAGTCGCCAATAAATTGCATAGGTCCGGGACGATAAAGAGAAATTCCTGCTATAATATCTTCAAGACAGTTAGGGCAAAGCTCTTTCATTAGCTTAGTCATACCGCCCGATTCTAGTTGAAATATTGCCTGCGTATCGCCGGAAGAAATAAGTTCGTACACGCCTGCGTCGTCGTAATTTGACTTGCTAAAATCTATGACTTCACCGCTAGTTTCCTTAACCAGTCTAATAGTTTTGTCAATATCGGTTAAGTTGGTAAGCCCTAAAAAGTCTATTTTAAGAAGTCCTAATTCTTCGACTTCCTTCATATTAAATTGCGTGGTAATATCTTCGCCGTTCTTTTGTAATGGAACGTGGTCGCAAATACGCTCTCGGCAAACTACTACGCCTGCGGCGTGCGTGCTACAATGCCTAGGACTGCCTTCTAGCTGTAAAGCAAGATTAATAACCTTCTTCATTTGATAGTCTTGCTCGTAAATCTCTTTAACTTCGGGTATAGATAGGTCGTTGCCGTCTTTATCTTTGCTTAGCCCGATAATTTGAGAAATTGTAGCCTTAGTGCCATCGGGAATAAGTTTGCTTATCTTAGTTACGTCGGCAAAAGGTATTTTTAGCACTCTTGCTACGTCTTTAATTGCGCCTTTGCAAGCCATTGTTCCAAAAGTGATAATTTGAGCTACGTTATCTTTGCCATATTTATTAAATACATAATCGATAGCTTCGCCTCGCCTATCCATACAAAAGTCTATGTCAAAGTCGGGCATTGTCTTTCTTTCCGGGTTTAAAAAGCGTTCAAAAATTAAATTATAGCGAAGCGGTTCAACCTTAGTTATACCTATCGCATAGGCAATTATGCTACCTGCTCCGCTACCACGACCCGGGCCTACGGCTATGCCTTGACGCTCAGAATAGTGTATAAAGTCCCAAACGATTAGATAATACTCGATATATTTCATCTTCTTAACTACGTCAAACTCATAATTTGCTCGGGACAACACTTCTTGACTAAGCGGAGTAGGATATTTTTCATTAAGCCCTTCCATCATTAAGCTATATAAAAAGTCCTCCGGCGAAAGTCCGTTGTCGGGAATATAGTTAGGAATAAGCGTTTCGTCTTTTTGAATAGTTACGTTACACTGTTTGGCAATCTCGATAGTATTTGCAATAGCTTCGGGAGCAAAGGGGAATAAATCAAGCATTTCTTGGTAGGACTTTAAATAAAATTCGCTACCCTCAAATTTAAGTCTATCGGTGTCGTCAATATATTTGCCAGTTTGTACGCAAAGCAAAATGTCGTGCATTTCGGCGTCGGCTCGATTTAAATAGTGAACGTCGTTAGTGGCTACAAGCTTGACGTTACACTTTTTGGCAAGTTCAACTAAACGAGGAATACAATATTTTTCTTCGGCTATGCCGTGATCTTGTATTTCTATGTAATAATCTTCGCCAAACATTTTTTTATATTGTTCTACGGCTTTTTCTGCGTCGGCTTCTCGATTATCCAACAAAAGTTGAGGTATTTGCCCGGCTATGCACGCCGACATACAAATTAGTCCTTCGGTATGCTTTGCAAGAAGGCTTAAATCTATGCGGGGTTTGTAATAAAAGCCTTCGGTAAAAGCAAGGCTGTCTAAGTTCATTAAGTTGCGGTAACCGACATTATTTTTTGCAAGCAAAATTAAGTGGTTAAACTCTCTGTCGACCCTGCCGGAACGACGGTTCATATCGTCGGTGACATAAAATTCGCAACCGATAATTGGCTTTACTACAAATTCTTCCTCGTAACTTGGGGGAATATCAATATATTCTAGCCCTTTGCTTTCGGCTTCTTTACGATTGCTTCGATTGAGTTTTTCACGCTTTTCTTTAAGATTATTGCGACGCTTTTTGTCTGCGCAATAAAAGTGGTAAGCGCCGTACATATTGCCGTGATCGGTAATAGCGACATAATGCATATTCATTTTGACGCACTTTTCAAATAAACTTTCTATATGCGCAGCGCCGTCAAGCAAACTATATTCGGTATGTAGATGTAGATGTGCAAATTCTTCCATTAGTATTCCTCTTTGGCTAAATCAAGCAATTTATTCATTCTGTGAACCGCTCCGCTCTTAGTAATATTAAGTAGCGTTGCAAGTTCGGCGATAGTTGCGTAGGGGTGTTCTATTCTTGCTTCGGCAAATTGTTTTAGTTTGTCGTCAAGCAAATTCATTTTACCTTGCGCTATCAATAAGTGGATAGCTTGCATTTGTTTGTTTGCCGACTCGGTGCTTTTATCAATATTTGCAATCGTGCAGTTAGCTTGTCTATTAGCCTTATTTCTCATAGAACGGTTAATTTTTAAGTCCTCTACCTTAAACATACTTTGACTAGCGTTAAATAGTTTAAGACAATCGCTAATTGCGTCGCTTTCTTTAATATATACTATATAGCTATCCTTCTTTTCTAAACTCTTAGAATTTATACCAAAGGAAGATAGAATTTCTTGCAACATAACCGAACTTTCAAGAGTGTTGAGCGAAAACTCTAAATGATATCCTGTTTTTCCCTCGCCAGTATCGCTACTTTCGGGCAAACTTAAACTACCGCCTACCAAAAAACAAGCTTTAACAAATGTTTTTTTGCAACAATCGTCTTCGCACATATATTTTTCTACGCTTTTTGCAATTTGAGTTAAGCCGTCTTGGTCGTAATACAAGACCTTACAGTCGTTAAGCAGTTGGGAATTTATTAACGTTATGACATATTTTACCCGTGTTTTGCTAAGTTGTTCTACCACAATGTCGCTTTGTTGGTTGTACAGTTTGAGCGTAAGAGAACAAATATATTTTATGTAATCTAAATTTGCCGAAGTTATACAAAAACCCAGCCCTTGTTGATTAATGACTATTTCACTATTTAATATTGAGGTAGCCAAAAAAACCTGCATACAACAGGGAGAAATTTTCTGTTGTTGCAGTTTTTCTAGTGTTTCATCTTTAACTATTTGCGAGAACGTTTTCATTTCTATCCTTACAAAATATAATTATTAGCAAAATAAGGCTTATAACATAATGTTAAGTTTGCCTTTAATTTATTAGCAACTTAATATTTTATAATCTTTAAATTGGTTAGATATTAGTAATTTATTTTAGTTGGTAATTAGATGCCCTTAATTAGTTAGTTAATTAGCAAATTTATTCTATTAGTTATATCTATAAATTAACTATCTTTTAATAAACGACACTTCTTTGTCCCAGTTTACAATCTTATCTTTGTTGAGTTTAAGCCTATCCACAACGCCAAGCGGAACGGTAAAATCGCCCACCCTATCACACCTATGAGCGTCCGAATTGACAATAAAGTTTGTGCCTAAATCTTGTAACTGCAAGACTTGTTGGTCGCTCATACTTACTTTCTTGCCGTTAAGCTCCATCAACACGCCATAATCAAGAGCAGCCTTGCCGACTTCTACTATATCCATAGGCAGAGCGTAACAAGGGTGCGAAATAATATTTACCCTACCGTGCTTGATAGCGTTAATAAAAGTCGAGGTATATAGTTTAATTTCACTTTTGCTAAAATAATGTAGTTCGCAAAAAAAACCGGGAAGGTTGTACCTAAACATATCTATAAAATCTTTTGCCCAAACACCCTTGTGAAAGCCTGCGATAATATAATCAAAGTTATCGTAGTCTTCGGGGCGTAAATCTATCGAACCGCTTGAAGAATAAATATTAGTTTCAATACCGTAGTATAATTTAATCTGCGGGTATTTTATTTTAAGTTCTTCTAATTTTTGCCGAGCTAGTGGTATTTCTTTTCGAGTTAACCCAAATGCAACGTGTCTTAGCCCGTGGTCGGTAATGCCAAATTGTTTTAAGCCTTTGTCAACCGCAGCGCTAACCATATCTTCCATTTTGTTTTTTCCGTCGCTAAACTTAGTATGAGCGTGAAAATCTCCAAAAATCATTTGTTATCTCCTAAACTGTTTACTTGGTAATACTTCTTTTATTGTAACACATTTTAGGGAAATTTTTTCATACTTTAACAAAAAATAATAATACTTTTTTCATTTTTATAAAAATTTGTCGTTATTATTATTTTACTTTATAAAAACAACTTCTTTAACAAGTTTAACTTGATATTTAGTAAAAATATTATTTTGAATTATTTCTATCAATTTAACTACGTCTTGACTTGTGGCGTGTCCGCAATTTACAATAAATCCCGAATGAATTGGGCTAATTTGAGCGTCGCCGACTTTAATGCCTTTAAGCCCGGCAAGCTCGATTAATTTTGCCGGAATTATCTCGCCTTGTCGCAAAAAAATACTGCCCGAACTTGGATAATTTAACGGTTGAGTCGCTAATTTTTGTCTTTTTAATTGCGTTATCTTTTCTTCTATGGCATTTCTATCGCCTTTTTTTAATTTAAATTTAACTTTTAGCGCTATTTTATCGCTGTCTTTAATCAATGAAGTTCGGTAATTAAACTTCAATTCGCTTGCCGAATACCACCTTGTGACATATCCGTCGGTTAGTAATGCCGAACTAACTATATCGCAAATCTCTTGCCCAAAGCAACCGCAATTACTTGTAACGCCACCGCCGACCGAGCCGGGCAAAGTCGCTAAAAATTCCGCTCCGCTAAGTTGCCGTTTGAGGCAGAGCTGAGCTACTTGGGCAAGCGGAGCGCCTGCGCACGCAACCACGCTGTCGCCATAACTAGCTATGCTAGAAAAATTATTTGCAAGCAAAACAATTACGCCGTCGTAGTCCCCGCAGGCTATACAGTTGCTACCTCGTCCTAAAACAAAGTACTTAGTTTTGCTTTCTTTAAGAATATTAATAAGTTGTATTATTTGTCTTACTAAATAAGGTTCGACAACCAATAAAGCTTTTCCGCCTACTTTCATTGTCGTAAGGCTAGAAAAGTCAACGTCGTGTCTTATTACTAAATTCTCAATTTGTTGGTAAGCTGTAATCATATTCCCCCAAACACTCTTTGCAATTATTTAAAGTAAGTAAATATAAATTTTATAAATAGTTAGCATTATTGTATATTTTCTAAATAATAACTGACATTTCTATCGGCATTTAAAAACATTTAAGCAAATATTTCTTTATATCGACGCTATCGTCATATAAGCCCAGCAAGCTTTCTTGCCTTAATTTATCTATAATCGCTATGTCGCAAAAGGCATTAATAACATAGGGGCAAACAAGCGCTCGCTCGCAAGCTGATAGATGTCCCTCTTGATAAATTGTTATGTCAAGAGGCGACAGCACGCCATAATTTGCCAACCTTTTTTGCGTTTCTTGGCAGGTAACTAGCTCGATTAAATTTGTGCATTGCCTAACTTTTGTTGTGAAAGAACTTATTGCAAAACACATAATAAGGTCGGTAAATTCGCCTAGTGGTTCGACTAAAATTTCGCCTATTCGGTTACTTCTAATTCTTCCTTCTATGCGAGAAATATCACGTTGCGTAGCTAGTAAAACGTTACACTCGCCGTTTATGAACCCGCTAAACGCCTTGTATTGACTCTCTTTTGGGCAAAAGGTATTAGGCATACTTTTGTCCGGTCGTGAAGACGTGGCAAGGTAGAGGGCTGTAAGAGGGCTAGAAAACTCGCTGTAACCACTGCAAAATGCGTTGACAGCTAGGACGTTTTTACCGACTTTTCTATCGCTAGAAAGCGTAAAAATTCTATCTTTAAGCGTAGTAAAATTAGATGTTTGGTCGCAAAAAGACTTGGTCGCAATTAGGCTATAACAACCTATTAAATACGGCACGGCAAACATCTTGCCACTGACTTCGCCTACGCTTTGAAAGCAATCCTTGGCAAATACTGCGCCTTCGTAGGCTTGTAAATAGGGCAAAAATTTAGCGCCCGAACCAGCCGAAAATGATAATATGTCAAAACGTTCACCTTTGCTAAGTTTATCTAACGCTTGATTATATGTCAATATGTCAATATGAACATAAGAACCTAAGTAAATATGTTCATATTTACTTACAAGATTTTTAAGAATATTTCCGCAACTGACGTTACCGCCCTCAAAACTGTCTATGTGCCAAACCGTAATAATGCTGTCATATTTTTTGCCGTCTATTCCCGACTCGTTTTGAAATGGCAAATACGCCACGCCTAAAAGCAAAGTAAACACAAAAATTAAAAGGATAATAATTGAAATAATTTCTTTTTTCATACCCCTATCTTATGAAAGAAAACCGCAATTTACCACGCTAAAAACCAAAAATAAAGTTTAAAAAACTTGTCGAAAATAATAAGACAAAAATATATATAGTTAAACAAAAAACATTATAATTTGCAAATGTCAAAATAACGCAAAAAATAACAAATTTTGCAACTGTAAAAATTTGAAAAATTGTTAATTATTCTTTTTTATATAATTTAAAATTGGGTAAACAAAAATTTATTATACTATTTCTAACATAAAAAAAATTATGGGGTTTACAATTACAAAAAAATGTAGTAGAATAATTACGCATATTACCTTAGGAGGGTTAGTTATGAAACTTAATTACAAGAAAACTTTTTTGGTAGGCTTGGCATTTTTCTTAATATGCGCCTTTTGGTCTACTTACGATTCTTTGGTTGCGCTTACGCTGACAAATAAATATGGTATGAGCCACACCCTCTCGGGCGTAATTATGGCGCTTGACAACATACTTGCCTTATTTATGCTACCATTGTTTGGCGCATTGTCGGATAAAGCCGACGGCAAAATCGCTAAGAAGTTTGGCAAACGCACGCCATTTATCGTAATAGGTACGGTAATAGCCGTCGTTTGCTTTTTCTTTATGTCGGTTGCCGACGCCGGGCAAGCTACCAAAATGCAAAGCTATTCTAATCCGCAAACAGTATCTAGTGTAATGTGGGAAGAAAATCGTGAAATAGATAACCCTTACTTCAATTACACTTACACTAAGATGGATAAACTTTACAAAAAAACCGACGCTACTAAATATTTTGATACTACGATTGAAAAAGGCACGCTTAAACAACTCTATATAGGCGAGGCTGAAATACCATTTGAAAATTTAATTTTTCCTGCTTCGAGCGATGAAAAATTAACCGACGAACAGAAAAAAGAGATAACCGCTCAAAAACAACTATATAGCGACCTTGTTATCCCCGTAAGAGACGCTTACGCAAAGAGCGTGACTATGGACAACCCCGCAAGTTTAATCGCCTTTATCGCAATATTATTCTTCGCCTTGCTATCTATGGCTACCTTCCGTAGTCCTGCCGTTGCGTTAATGCCTGCAATTACAATTAAACCCTTGCGCAGTAAAGCTAACGCTATTATCAACATTATGGGCGTAATAGGCGGTTCGATAATACTTGGTCTAGGTATGGTAATAGGCACAGGTAACGCAAGCAACGCTCTTATGAGTTACATACCTATGATAGGTATAACTTGTATAATTATGGTTGTTGCGTTAATAGTCTTTATCCTTACCGTAAGAGAACCTAAACTTTGCGCTGAAATGGAAGCCGAAACTGCAAAATACGGTCTTGACAAAGAAAAAGATATTGTCGTCGACCAAACCGGCAAGCAAAAACTTGGCAAAGCAAGAATTAAATCTTTGGTCTTTATGATGTTGTCAATTATGTTCTGGTTCTTTGGTTATAACGCCGTAACAAGCAAATATTCGGTTTACGCTTCGGTTGTGCTTAACGTGGACTTCAACTTTACTCTTTTAATCGCTCAAATAGCCGCTTTAATCGCATTCTTCCCGGCTGGGTTACTCGCTAGCAAGATTGGGCGTAAAAAAACAATTATGGGCGGAATAATCATACTTACCGCTTCTTTTGCCGTAGCTAGTTTTATGGGCGCAGGTACTTCTTCGATTGTTATGAGCTTGCTATTTGTGCTTGCGGGCATTTCTTGGGCGGCAATCAACGTAAACAGTTTGCCTATGGTAGTAGAGCTTGCAACCGGCGCAGACGTAGGCAAATTTACAGGGTTCTATTATACTGCAAGTATGGCTGCGCAAACATTGACGCCTATTATTTCGGGCGCTCTTATGGAGGCGTTAGATATGCGTAGCGTATTATTCCCCTATGGCGCTATCTTTGTTGCGTTGTCATTTGTAACTATGATATTTGTAATGCACGGCGACAGCAAACCCGAAGCGAATAAAGGGCTTGACGCTCTTGCCGAACCCGAAGAATTGTTAGAAGTTAGCGACAGTCCAACATCAAAATAGAGTATTACTGTATTAAATTAGAGTTTATTGACAAAACTATTAATTAATCTATAAAAATAACCGAGATAAAAGATTATCTCGGTTATTTTTATAGCCTTTGCTATTCTTTACAGTTTTAGCTATGTCCGTTAGCGTATGGTCGTTACTAAATATATGATAGTATTGTTCTTTTTCAATTATCTTTACCGCTGACTTTTGATTACGCTAAGATTACATTTGCTGTTGACTTATCTTGATTATACTTTAATTGACCTACCGCTACGTCATTGCTTTTAATCGATAGGCATTTAAAAAAAGAAAGAGCGCAGAGGGGGTAAACTCTGCGCTCAACATATTTGCTTAGTTCGTTCTAAGCTAAGGGATAGGAAGATTATTTAGCTACTTGGATAGTTTCTACAAAACCGTTGTCATAAGTAACTGTTAGTTGTTCGGCTGTTCTTACGATTGTTAGGCTACCTGTCGAACCGTTAAAGTCATAACTTACGCTGTAAGTGTTCTCTTTGGTAAGCTCGATTTCGTACATATTAAGGGGTTCTTTGCCTTCTACTACTGCTGTGAACTCTAATTCAATGGCCTTTTCGCCTTGTTCGTTCTCCCAGCTAACATTTGTTTCATTTACAAGTTCGCCTTTTTCATAGATTGAGTAAGCAAACTCAACTTCTTCTAGCTCAACTTCTTGTTTAACTACGATATAGTTATCAGGGTTAGCTTCGCTACGGGTTGTAAACTCAATTTCAACTTCTTTCTCTTCGCCTTCGATTGTAACTTCTTTTTCGCCGGAGATGGTAAATACTTGGTTATTATAGATTAGTACGCCCGTAAGAGTTGTGGAAACTTCGTCTTCTTGTTCCTCTGTTTCTTCTTCCTCGTCGGCTGGCTTATCGCTTTCGTTTTCTTCTGTGTTAGCGTCAGCATTTGCAGGGTCTTTTTCAGGAACTTCTTCGGGGTTAGCGTCTGCCGCTTGCGCAGTTTCGTTATAGTACATAACATAAGTTACGGTTTCGCCAAGAGCGTTTGTTGTGGTTACAGTTTGTTTAATTTGGTATGTTGCATACTCGCCGTCTTCGGCTGTGGGAGCGCCTGTGGTTTGTTGAATTCCGCTAGGAGTCATATAGCCTTCAAACATTTTGATATAACGAGCTAATTCGTTAACATCTTGTGTAAAGCTAGCGGGTCTTGCAAGCTCTTGAACAGGAGCTGTTTCGGCATTAAGCACTAATCTAGGTGATAACTTAGCAAACATATTGCCGTTTGTGTTAACGCTAGCTGCGCCGGGCATATTTGATAAATACTCTACGCTTGTCATTGCTGAGAAAGCATATACCTCTTTGGATTTAACTCCGCCCTTACTTGCTATGGTCTTGCCTGTGCAAGCTGACAAAGCTGTGGTGATTAGCGCTAAGGCAAGAATCACCGTTAAAATTACACTTAATCTTTTTTTCATTTTTTTGTTCCTCCGTTTTTGTTTTACACTATATATACATTCGTACCCTTCTAATTTTCTAACAATTTTAACAAATACTTTAAATTATTTTAAAAAACTTTTATTATTACTATTATTTCTAATAACTGTAATTAAATGTTAGATAATACCGTGTATTTTTATTTTTTATTAGTCTAAAAGAATTAATCTAGCTTTCGTTAGCCTTTCTTCTAAACAAATTCTAGGCAATTTAGAGCTATTTGCCACTTAAAAAAATTTACCCTTTACTTATTTGTAAAGGGTAAACATATTATTAATTTAACTTTAAATTGTAGCGTAACCTTTTTGACCGTATTAATTATTGTTCTAACTTAACCTTTTACTGCTTTGGAGCTACGACTATTGTAATCGTCTTAGTTGCCGAATCAACAATTACCGAACTAACCTTATAGTAACCGTCTTGCCCCATTGATTCGTCTAAATATATTGAAACGTCAAACTCTGTATTAGCGCCCTCGTATAGAGTAATTGTCGTATTCTGCTCTGGCATTTCGCCGGTTGTAAAAGTAATAGATGCTTTAAATAATTGTCCGTCTTTGTTTATAAATTTAACGTATTTGCCTATCGAAGAAGTATCGCTTTCGTTAATAAAACTACCGTCTTCGAATTTAAAGATTACATTGTAGACCGCTTTTTTAGCTACGTATAAATGTAATTCTCCCTGCTTAACTTCTTCCCAAATATTTGCAACTTTATAACTATCGCCAACTTTTGTCAAAAGAAAATCGTCGATAAACAAAGCGTCATTTTTGGGTATAGCTACGCAAAAACTGCCTAATCCTTGCAAGTCGTATTCGCACTCGTAGGCGTATCCTTGTTTAGATACGTATACGTTTAGGCTATTTGCTTTTGTAGGGTCGTTAATTGTCCCTTTAAATACTTGCGACTCAACGGCGACTATCATACCGCTAATACAGCTATTATAAATTTTGAAGGTATAGCCGACATCACCTACGACGGCGTAAGCTGTGATATATTGACCTTGCTCAAAATATTGCTTTTGTAAAGATGGTATGCTTAGCTTATCTTTAACTACAATCTTGTAGAAATTGCCAACTTTTTGGCTTGAAGCAGGTTGACCTTGGCACATACCAATACCAATATAGACATAGACATCGCCTGCAATAGGTTTGCCCGAATTGTCTACAAATGTATATTCTACCGCAGTAGACTTTTTGGCGATGTATCTGCCCTTAATTACTCGGTTGTTATCTAGCTTGTTGATAGCGTAGTACGAATCAAATTCAAAATTACCGCTACTATCTTTAACGCTTATTATTACTTGGTCTTTTGGAATTTGTAGTTTTACGCTTCCTTTATTATCAGTTTCGGCAATTTTTACAGCGTCGACATAAATGTCAAGTCCTTTCAAATTGTTGCCATTTAAATCTACCATACGTATGGTTAGTTCAGTCTGCTTATACGTTAAGGTCGTAGTATAAAGAGTTTTATTATTATCTAATATTGTTTGTGAAGCGCCTTCGACATAGTCGTTAGGCAATATTTCTATCTTGTCGCCTATGCTAGCGGTGACGGTTAAACCATAACTATTGCCGGCGGTATATTTATATGTTTTGTCGCCTACGGTAAAATCTACGTCGATATTTATTGGCGCATTGGTTTCGTCTACAAATCTAACTGTAATAGTATTTATTGCTTGTTCGCCTAAGGTAGCGACAACGTCTTGTTTCTGCCCCTTTTTGTTAACAAAAACCGAACTGGGGTTGAAGTTAAAGCCAAATTTTTCGTAAGTAATGGTAGCCGCCTCGTATAAATTTATTGCATATTGCCCTTGCGAGTCGGTTACGTCAACTTCCATTGTTCCATACTTCACCTTAACGCCGGGCAAACCTGCGCCATTAAAGGTTACTACGCCCGAGATGTCAATTTTATTTCCACCAGTTCCGCTGTCGCCATCGTCAACTAAGGATATTATTAAGAATGTAATGGCTGTTAGCGCAAGAATAGAGGCTATTACAATTAAGCTTATAAGTAATCCTTTTTTGTTTGTAGTTTTATAAGTTTTGTACTTCATAGTTATCTCCGTCCACAATATTTAATTAATATTTGTATATTCTTATGTAATTAATATAATTATAACACATTTTGAAATCTCTGCAAGTTTTATCTATTAATTTTTAATCGTTTAAAAGATAATTTAGCGTAAATAGTTATTTTTTTGTCCTATAAATTACAAAAAACACTCAAATTGCGTTGAGTGTTAAAATTTCGATATAATAAGACATATTTTTAGAACAAAGTTTAATTCTAGTAACAGTAGTGCGCTTCAACTTATGTAACTTAGAGTCTATTCGTCGGTAGGCGGATTGTCGGGATTATCGGGGTTATCTGGATTATCGGGGTTATCGGTAGGATTATCTGGGTTGTCGGTAGGGTTGTCGGTTGGGTTATCGGGATTGTCGGTAGGGTTATCAGGGTTATCGGTAGGCTTGTCCTCAGTGCTAGTGTCTTCTTCGGGGTTTTCGTCTTGATTGCTCCCGTCCTTATCAAGTAAGTCTTCGGAAGCAATTTCAAACAAATCTTCTAATTTATCTTTATAATCTTCTTCTGTTTTTGACCCGTCAATTAATTCGGCTTGAATTTTTTCCAGGTCTACAAGCTGTTCGTCAATTTTTGTAGCTAACTCGTCAAGCTTATCGGCAAGTTCTTCTTTATCAGTGGTGTCAAGTTCGGTTGTATCAAAGTCAAGTTTGTATTTAAATACCGCTAAGGTTTCTTTAAGTTCATTTAAGGTAATTTTACCCTCTTTGCAACCTGTTACTTTGTTTGAAAGATTGGTTAATTCGTCAATCTTTGTTTTTAAGCCGTTTTTAATTTTTAGTTCAAAGTCTTTGATAAGTTGCGTTTGATATTCGTTTAATTTTTTCTCGTCTAGTTGGTCGAGCAACGTTTCTATTTCGTCCTCGCTTAAAGATAGAACGTCGGCGTTAGCGATATTTGCTTGTTGTAGCGCCGACATAACATCGGCAAGTATACCTGTATAGACGCTTTCTTGGGTTTTTTTGTCCTTGCTAACAACCCCTAACTTTAACTGTCCGTTATCTTTAAGATAGCCTAACTTCTTGGCTCGCTCGATTACAATTTTTGTAGCTTCCTTAATATCCTTGCCCACGAGATTGTTGTTAAGTAGCAGTTTGACGCCGTCTTCGTTTAAGGCTTGTTGAGCCGTAACAATGTTATCCTTATTTACTTCGAGCTGTACGCGAGGGTTGATAGACATTGTAACGCAATATGCTTGGCTAGTTACGCTTGGCAGGAATACGGTAAGCGACACAATCAAGAGTATTACCGCAAGGGCTGAGGCAAATGTCATTTTAAACACAAGCGGACGCTTACTCTTTTTTGCATTCTGCCAGTTGACGCTACTAAGAATATATTGCTTATCGACTTTAATTTTGCTGTCTAACTCTTGATTAATAGCGTGTTTATATTTATCTTTCATCGTACACCTCCTTGTAATAGTGTTTAACTTTTTCGATGGCTTTATTATATTGCCAGTAAATTGTGGCAAGAGGCTTACCCAGCATATTGGCAATTTCGGTTCTATTGTAACCTTGTATTACAGCAAGCTCGATTAACTGCCATTCCTCAGCCGGCATCTTCTCCTTGCATAATAGTAGTAGAGGCGTGTCTATGCTATCAAATATAGTAGGAGCTTCGGCAGATAGAAATTCTTCATTCTCGATGCTTGCGGTAAATCTACGTTGATTATATACGTTAATTGCTTTGTTGCGAGCAATCGTAAGTAGATATGCGTGAAAATTTTTATCGCAATCTAGGCTAATAAGGTTGTTGAGGAAAGTTATGTAAGTTTCTTGCATAACGTCGTTAGCTTCCTCTTGATTTTTAAGTACGCTAAAAGTAATGTAAAACACAGCATTTTTCGTCAATTCAAAGAATTCGTCAAAATACTGTTGCTTACCTTTTTTTAGCTCCTTAACGCAACGGTTTAGTCTTATGTTGTCCATACTCTTTTCTACTACCTTATATACAATTATACTAGCTCGAATTTCTAACAAATTGCATAATTATTTGATTATTTTCTATATTGTACCATCTAGGCAGGTTATTTGCAATAATTATTCCTTTATTTTTCTTAAACAATGATAAAAAAATAGATACGCAATTATTCTAGCGTATCTATTTGGCGAACCATAGAGGATTCGAACCTCCGACCTTTGCGTCCGTAGCGCAACGCTCTATCCAGCTGAGCTAATGGTCCATATTGCTGATAAATTTGTTAAGCAATAAGATAAATTTGCTTTTTTGCTAAGCAATATTTACTAATTTACCTAGCATATTATATACCGACAAAATAAAAAAGTCAATCACTTAAATAATATTTCAACAATTTGGCTTGTTAAATTTAAACAAGACATAAGTTAAATTGTAAATTATAGCAAGACAGTAATATATTTTGCCACTTGATAAACTTTTAAAATTGTGTTAAACTTAGCTATATTACTCTTAGGAGAAAGAAATGAAATTAATACATTGTTCGGATTTACATCTAGATTCGTCGCTAAACGCTTTGCCTAGCGAACTGGCAAAAAAACGCAGAATGGAGTTAATTACTACTTTTGTAAGGCTTACCGAGTACGCAAATGATAACGGAGTTAGCGTTATTATGCTTGCCGGCGATATTTTTGACACTAACTTTGCAACTTTTGCCACAAAAGAACGGTTTGCTTCGATAATCAAATCAAATGCAAACATTGACTTCTTGTGTCTTGAAGGCAATCACGACGAACAAAATTTCCTCTCCACTTTAAATTATCCCAACCTTAAACGCTTTAATTCGACTTGGACAAGTTATAGTTACGGCAACGTTGTCATTTGTGGCGCAAGCTGTGGCGAAATATCTTGCCTTGCTAGCTCTTTGTCGCTTAGCCCTACAAACCAAAATATCGTTCTTCTTCACGCTCAAATTGCAAGTCGTTCGCAAAATGACAATCTTAACCTTGTAGACTTTACAAACAAAAATATTGACTATCTCGCCTTAGGGCATTTGCACGCATTTAGACAAGACAAACTTGACAGGCGAGGCAAATATTGTTACTGCGGTTGTCTTGAAGGCAGAGGGTACGACGAGCTTGGGCAAAAAGGCTTTGTTCTATTAGACACTTGCGACAATATAAAGTCGACATTTATCCCCTTTGCATACAGGCAAGTCGAACAAATCAGTCTTGACTTAACTTCGCTTAATTATGCGCAAATACTTGACTCGGCAAAAACTTTACTTAAAAATGTAAATCCTACCAGTATAGTTCGTTTGGTGTTAGAGGGTAGTTACAAAATAGACACTTATACGGGCATAAAAGAACTTGAAGAAATATATTCGCAAAAGTTCTTCTACTTCTGCGTAAAAGACGCTAGCAAACCCGAAATTGATAAAAGTCAAGAAATATGTTTGAGCAATCAATTTATGTCTTATGTGGCGTCGTCTACGCTTACCGAGCAACAAAAAGGCAAGGTAATCGAGTACGGGCTTAAAGCGTTAAGGGGAGAAAACTTATGAGAATTATTTCTTGCAAACCCGAAATTGATAAAAGTCAAGAAATATGTTTGAGCAATCAATTTATGTCTTATGTGGCGTCGTCTACGCTTACCGAGCAACAAAAAGGCAAGGTAATCGAGTATGGGCTTAAAGTGTTAAGGGGAGAAAACTTATGAGAATTATTTCTTGTCATATAGATGGTTTTGGCAAATTAGTAAATCTAGATTACGAATTTGCCCCCACCCTAAACTCAATATGTCAACCTAACGGCTGGGGAAAAACCACGCTTGCGGTATTTATTAAAGCTATGCTTTATGATATTCAGGACGTTAGAAAAGACTCTATTTGCGACAACGAATACGACAAATACAAGCCTTTCGCCGATTGCGTGTTTGGCGGAAGTTTAATTTTTAGTCAAAATGACAAGATATACCGCATTGAACGCACTTTTGGAAGGACAAAAGACAAAAAATCTTGCGTTGTATACGACCAAAAAACCAATATGACGACCACGGACTACGATAATACGCAAGAAATAGGCGTTCAAGTGTTGGGAGTAGATGTAAACACCTATATGCGTAGCTACTATTTGCCACAAAATATAGAACTAACGTCGAGTGACGAGAATAGTAGTTTAAACAGCTTGCTTGCCGGTCAAAGCGAGGAAAATTACAAAAAAGCGCTTGACATTCTTGACAAAAAAAGAATGTCTTACAAACTTAAAAAAGGGCGAGGCGGACTGATTTGTAAATTGGAGGATAAAATTAGCCAACTTCAACTGGACGAAAACCAAGCTAGAAAGGCTCAAAATCAAGTCGAAGTTTTTGAAAAACAGCTAGACTTTACAAATCAACAAATTAAGGAACTTGAAACGCAAATAATAACACTTAAACAAAAAATAGCTTTGTCCACAAAACAAAGCCAACAAAATATATATTTAGAGCATATTAAAACGTTAGAGAATAAGCTAGACGAACTTATAGAACAAACTAAGAGCCTTAAAGAGAGTCTGCCCTTAGATATACTTGACGAAAACAAAATTTCTCAACTTATGGATAAAAACACCGAGTTAATAGAACTGGCTCAAACTAAACTAAACTTAGACCTTCAACCTACGCAAACTAATCAAAAAACTTTGTCTGGTAAATCAAAGATTGCTTTTTATGCCCTTATCGCAATGTTTATAGCTTGTTTAGTTGGCGGTTGCGTAGCTTTCGTATACGATACTTTAATCGGCATAATTTTAATAGCCCTAGCTTTTGTATGTTCGGCTGTAAGTTTTGTCATATTCTATAACAATAAATTAAACCAAAATACAATGTACTCTAAGCAAACAAACGACGAGCAAACCTTAAAAAATAGACAAGCCGAGATTGAAGGCAAGATAGCTAATATTAACGAATACTTATCTAAATATTTTGGTAAAATTTGCTTAAATTACTCAAATGAAATTATTGCCCTGCAACAAAAGTTGTCTTTGCTAAGTCAAAACTGTAAACAAATTAACGAGCTTAAACAAGAAATTGCCGATTACAAAACCGAACACAATCTTGAAGGCAAACAATTATCCGTTCAAAATATAGAATTGCTTCAAAGACAGCTAGATTTAAGCATCGCAAAGATTAACGCCCTTACTCACGACCTTGCCACAGAAGAAAGTCAAATAAAAACGTACAAAAATTTGGCAGATAAACTTGTAGAAATTGTTGAGCAACAAGAATATTTGGGCGAAGAACTTAAAAAATGCGAAGAAGAATTTACCTTGATTGACTATACTTCTACCTTTTTAAAAAAGGCAAAACAAGAACTTGCGTTAGAATATTTGCCAAAATTAAGACAAAACTTTAAACAACTAATCAACATTTTTACCGAGCTTAACTTTGACCTAGACATCAATTTAACCCCGTCTTTTACCTTGCTTGGTCAAACAAGAAAATATGATTTTTTGTCGCAAGGGTACAAAGATATTGTCAAGCTGTGTTCTAGGCTGGCTCTATGCGGGTGTCTTGACAACAAAAATAACTTCTTAATATTAGACGACCCCTTAGCTAATATGGACGACGACAAACTTGTAGAGGCTAAAAGACTGCTTGTCGAACTTTCGAAACAATATCAAATAATATATATCGTCTGTCACAGTAGTCGTAGCTAAAAATAGTCATTTACAAAAAACTACTTCTCAACTTAAAACAGCCATGGGTAATTACCTACGGCTGTTTTTGTTTGGTATATTAGTTATTATTTGTAAAAACTAAGCGACGTTTTAGTAAGCTCTTGCAAATACCATCTCAATCATTTTACCTGACTTACCGCAACATATACATTTACCGTTAACGTCGGTTTTGAGCATAACTCTGCTTGACGCTTGGAATTTTTCTTTAATCTTAGCCTCGCATTCCGCACAACCGCACCAACAAGCCTTAGTCATATTGCCACCGTCTAATGCAACGCCCATTTCTTCAAGCGTATCTACCCGCACAAGGTGAGAAGACATAAAGTTTTGCGAAGAAGTAAGCATATCGGCTTGTATTGTCTTTAACAACTTCTTTACCGACGCAATGTCGTATAGAGGCAAATTGTTCTTACTGTAATCGTCCCTTCTTACGCAACACATAACGTTGCTAGCTATATCTCTTGGCCCAACTTCAATTCTTAGCGGAACGCCTTTCATTTCATATTGATTAAACTTCCAACCTTCTCTTTGGTCGGTAAAGTCGCCCTTTGCCCTAATATTTGCCTTGTTAAGCATTTTAACAAGTTTTTCGGCTGTTTCTTGCACGCCCTCTTTATAAGAGGCGATTGGAATTACTATAACTTGCGTAGGAGCAACCTTAGGCGGAAGAATTAGCCCTCTTTGGTCGCCGTGCGCCATTATTAGCGCCCCGATTAACCTTGTAGATACGCCCCAACTAGTTTGCCATACATATTGTTGCTTGCCTGATTTGTCAAGATATTTAATATCATAAGCGCGCGCAAAATTATCGCCAAAAAAGTGCGAAGTACCCGCCTGTAAGCTCTTGCCGTCAAGCGTCATAGACTCCATACCATAGGTAGCGACTGCGCCTGCAAACTTCTCTTTTTCACTCTTTTTACCGGTAAGGACATCCATAGCTAAAAATTTGCGACAGAAATCTTTGTACATTGCCAAAATATCTAGCGTTTCTTTGATAGCTTCCTCTTTTGTGGCGTGAATTGTGTGTCCTTCTTGCCATAAAAATTCTCTGGTGCGTAAAAAAGGTCGTGTGGTCTTCTCCCATCTTACAACGTTTGCCCATTGATTGTAAAGCATAGGCAAATCTCTATACGACTGCACCCATTGTGAATAAGCCGTTGAAAATACCGTTTCGCTAGTAGGACGAACTACTAATGTCTCAGTCAACTCTTCCTTACCGCCCCTAGTGATAGTGGCAACTTCGGGGGCAAAACCTGCAACGTGTTCCGCCTCTTTTTCAAGCAAAGAGGTGGGGAAAAACAAGGGGAAATATACGTTTTCGTGTCCCATTGCCTTAATACGCTTGTCAAGTTCGTGTTGAATATTCTCCCAAATAGCGTAACCATAAGGTCTAAATATGATTGTGCCTCTTGCTGCGCCATAGTCGGCTAGCTCGGCCTTTTTAACTACGTCAGTGTACCACTGTGGAAAATCTAAGTTGATATCGGCAACTTCTTTAACAAATTCTTTCTGCATAAATTTCTCCCATATTTCATTACTATAAATATAATACATTACGACTGTTTAGTCAAGAAAAAAACCTTACCGCAAATTAAAGTAAAGAAATAGTTTTTTGCTTAGTAACCAAAAAACTTATTTAAAAATTAATCTAAAACAAATAATTATAGTCAAAAAGTCATATTGCAAATAAAAAAGACTGGGTTATTTATACCCAGTCTTAATCAAAAAAATTAAATATTATTTAGTTGGGTCAAGTACGGGTATAACATACTTGGTTAAATCAAATAGTTTTTCTTCCCTTAGGTTAGCAAGCTCGACGCAATTTAATGGATAAACATTTCTTCTCTTATCGGCTTTTTCCGAATTGATAAAGAAAACATATCCGTACGCTACGTCAATAGAGGCAAAGTTTGTATAAATCTTTTTAGAAGTTATAAATTCTTCAACAAGCTTGTCGGCTGTGATGTCAACTCTATATATACCATCTTCGATTGCCGTATTCTTGCATTCGCTTAAAGTGTAGTATAGGTAGTTGCCTATAACCGAGATAAAGCTAATTGAGGCTTTTGTTTCGGTTGTGTATTTATAAGAATTTGTTGCGCTGTCATATACGCCTACGCTACCTTGTCCGCTTACAAATAGATATCCGTTTGCAAGCCCTCTAAACGTCGAGTATATATAATTAGAAATAACTGAAATTGTTCCATCGGGTTTTACTGTCTTAATAGTAGCAATTCCGTCTGCCTTTTTAGTGGTCTTGATAAATAATTGGTCGTCTACAAGGTTGAGGAATTCGAGTTTTTCTTCCGTAGACTTGATTACCGTAGTGGGCTTACCGCCTACGACGTATTTCTTTATTTCGTTCATATCTTGATTGAGGTAGTAAGCTACGCCGGTTTGCCAGTTGTATTTAACTACGACAATTTCTGTTTCTGCGTCAATTTGTTCGACTAGTCCGCTAGCTACGTCAAGAACAAATAGTTTATTCTCATATTCCTTAAATTCTTTGTTATACTTAACTTTATCTTTTTCGGCAAGACCTGCGTCGGCGGTCTTAGTAATATAGTTAAAAGTAACAAATAGTTTGCCGTCAACATTAGATAACGAACTTAACACTGCGCTAACTGGGTTAGTCTTAAAGGTGTAAAGGTGCTGAGTATCTGTTCCATCAAGAGCGCAACTCTTTAAGCAAGTTTCGTAGTACATAATAGCTGCATTTCTATCTAACTCTGTGCTTGGAGTGTAATAATAAATACGGTCTTCAAAAATATAAATACCGCTATTGATACGGTCTTGTAATTGACCTTGATAGAATATCTTGGGAACTACAACTTGCGATTTGCTAGCTATTTCCTCAGTAACTGTGCTAGATTTGACAGCGCTGTCAAAATCGGTCTTTAAAATACGACAAATCGAGCCTTCGATTACTTCGCCAAAGTTGTTGCTTGAATTGTTTGCTACTGCGCCGTTAATGTAGTAAAGGTAATCGCCTTTTTCCACAACAACACCGCCGTTAGAGCTAACTAAGCCTTTCGTATCGCCTTTTAATCCGCTAAACGTGTAGTCTTCGGTTGCGCAACCTGCAAATATACAAGTCGCCAACATAAGAATAGATAATAATAACGCTATCTTTTTTGCCATAATATACTCCTTAGTCTATCAATTTAAGTCTAGACATTTATTATATATTATAAACTTTAATATTGCAAGTGAAATAATTAAAAAACACTTGTAGAAAAGGTAAAACTGCCTACCTTATGGTAATTTTAATCGTTTTTAGTCAATTTTCCGCTTTCGGCGTCTTGAAAAACATAGGTAAAGTCGTTTGGACTAAGGCAATCTTGATTTGATAAATTCTTAGGCACGGCGTAACAAATATACTTAGGTCTAGCGTCTTGTATAAGAAGTCCTAGACAAAAGAAGCGTTTGTCGGCGTGAGATATCTTGACAAAGATAGAATTATCGATTGAAGAAGTAAGCATTGGATATCTTGGATAAGCGTCGATTATTCTTAAAAGAATACTTTTTACGCTATTATAATAGCCTGATTGCTTATTTTCATAGAAATTATTTAAAGATGTTTTATAGCTGTTTAAAAGTTTTGCGCCTTCCCTACCATCATAATAATTGTCGGTAGCGGTAACAAACTTCTCATATTCGGTTAAAGCCTCTTCAACTAAAACGGGTTGGGATTGTTTTGCCGTACTTATTTGCTTAGGTTTGACCTCGCTAGCAAAGAAATGTTGGGTAGAAATATCTTCTTGAAGGTCGTGGGGTCTAGCGGACTTCTCTTGTTGCGTTTGTAAAATCGGGCTAGAAAGTTCTTTCTTACCGCCTAGCAAAAGAAGTAAAAGATTGCTGTCGTAGTTAAGCTCGTTAAGAGTAGAACCAAAGCACAACGGAACTAACTTTTTTTCTTGCCTTGCAATAAGCACTTTTACCACCCCGATATAATCTTGGTTTATCTCAAATTCGTAATTAATCAACGTGTCTAACTCAAAAGAATAGGTCTTTGCATTTAAAAACATTGCGCACTTATATAGACCGTAATTTCTAGAATCTACGTTAGCAAGCGAAAGCGTACCGCTAACTGTCTTGCCTGAACAAAACAATTTACAAATACCTTTACAGCCTTTACCCTGTTCGGTTGAATGTAATAAGATTATTTTTTTGCTATACATACTATTAAAATATTACAATACTCGTGTTATAAGAACAACACGAGTATTGTATTTTTTTGTATTTGTTTGTATAAAGTGAAATTTGCTTAAAATAAATAAAAGTTTAACTTAAAGTTTATATGTTATGCCGATTTTACTTTTGATACCTTGTGATAGGTTGCCTTGCTGCGGCTACTTCGTCGGCTCGACCTACGGGAGCTTTTGTTGGACAAACGTGTAAATCTTCGCCCGAATGCGCTCTAAGCGCAATTTCGCTCATTATGCTAGCTACGCTTTCTAGCGTTTCTTTGCTTTCTGTTTCGGTAGGTTCAAACATCAATGCCTCGTGTACGATTAAAGGGAAGTACATTGTTGGAGGGTGAAGTTTGTAGTCCATCATAGCTTTGGCTATATCAAGCGCACTGGTATTAAAATCACGCTTAAAATTAGATAAATCTAGCACAAATTCGTGCATGCAAGTACGATTATAAGCGCAAACATAGTCTTTGCTTAGCAACAGTTTAAGATAATTTGCATTGAGTACGGCAAGTTGACTAGCTTGTTTGAGCCCCTCTTTGCCAAGAGTTAACATATATGCGTAACCTCTTAGATAAACTGGGAAATTGCCAAAAAAACTTCTTACTTTGCCGATTGAATTTACACTATCTATTTTGTTAAAAGTAGGCGTGGGCAAAAACTCGGCAAGAATTTGTTTACAACCAACAGGTCCGCTACCAGGCCCTCCACCGCCGTGAGGGGCTGAGAGAGTCTTAT
The DNA here is from genome assembly GCA_036654455.1 of Clostridia bacterium. Classification (NCBI taxonomy): domain Bacteria; kingdom Bacillati; phylum Bacillota; class Clostridia; species Clostridia bacterium. Next base: position 118,226 of record JAVVRZ010000002.1, read on the forward strand.
GCACGTTAAGGTGAACTACGTCAAAACCCATATCGCCCGGACGGCATACGCCCATAACTGCGTTAAGATTTGCTCCGTCGTAATAGCATAAACCGCCTACTAAGTGAATCATATCGGTTATCTTCAAAATATTTTTGTCAAATAACCCTAGCGTGTTAGGGTTGGTAAGCATTAAACCTGCGGTATCTTCGCCGATTAAGGTGGCTAACGCCTCTATGTCTACTCCGCCTTCGGCGTTACTTGGAACAGTCACGACCTCAAAGCCGTTCATATTTGCGCTTGCGGGGTTTGTGCCGTGCGCCGAATCGGGAATAATAATTTTTGTGCGTTTCTTATCCCCTCTTACGTCGTGATATTTTTTTATCAACATCATTCCGGTGTATTCGCCGTGCGCCCCTGCCGATGGTTGAAGGGTAAAAAAGTCCATACCAGTTAACGAACACAGCGCTTGTTGCATATTCTCTATAATTGTAAGGCTACCTTTTACTTCGCTAAGTTCTTGCGTGGGGTGAACGTTGGCAAAACCTTCAAGTCTTGCAAGTTCCTCGTTAAGCTTAGGATTATACTTCATTGTGCAACTGCCTAACGGGTAAAAACCTTCGTCTACGCCATAAACTTGCTTAGAAAGAGCGGTAAAATGCCTTACTACGTCAAGCTCGCATAGACTTGGTAGTTGCGCCTCTACCTGTCTAGTCTTACAGTTTAAATTATATTGCGGAACGGTAGAAATAGGAAATTCGTATCCGCTTCTGCCTTCTACGCTTCTCTCAAATACTAATTTCATTATTTGCCTCCCAAAAAGGCTACGCTCGCCTTATCTAACTCTTGTTTGGTTTGTTTTTCGGTTGCGCACCACAAAGTATCTTGACCAAGACTCAGTCCGCCTAAAATATCTTGACATTTAAGCCTTTCTACTACGTCTTTACCGCCGTTGACTACAAATTCGTTGAAAAACTCTCCCGAATATTTAAGCTTTCCGCCATTATTTACAATTTGATTTGCAAGATAATGCGCATTGTTTACACATTGTTTAGCTAGTTGCTTAAACCCTTCTTTGCCGATTGTCGACAGATAAACTAGGGCGGTAAAAGCGTTGAGGGCTTGGTTAGAACAAATTGAGCTTGTAGCTCTTTCACGTTTAATATGTTGTTCTCTTGCTTGTAAAGTCAAGACAAAAACTCTGTTTCCCTGTCCGTCTACGGTTTGACCGACAATTCGTCCCGGCATTCTTCTCATCATAGTCTTGCTACAAGTTAAAATTCCAAGCGCCGCTCCGCCGTAATACATATTCATTCCTAGCTGTTGACCTTCGCCGACGGCTATATCTGCGCCACATTCTGCCGGAGTAGGTAATAACGCCAAAGCTATCGGGTTAAACACATAGATAAATTTAACATTATTTTCTTTGCAAAGTTGACCTATCAACTCCATATCTTCGATTAAACCATAATAATTTGGACTTTGGGCAACTACGCACGCTGTGTTAATGTCAATAGCATTCTTGATTGCGTCAATATCGGCAAGACCGTCTTTATCTTCTATAAAGACAATTTCTTTATTGTGCGCATAGCAATATGTAGAACAAACTTGCTTGTACTCGGGGTTTACTTGTCCTAGAACTATGGCTTTATTTTTCTTTTCGGCGCACATTATTATAGCTTCGGCGACTGCGCTTGCTCCGTCGTACATAGAAGCGTTGCTTACTTCCATACCCGTAAGCGAACACATTAACGATTGATACTCAAATATGCCCTGTAATACGCCTTGACTAATTTCGGCTTGGTAAGGGGTGTATGCGGTAACAAATTCTTCTTTGTTGACAATCGCCCCTACTACGCTAGGAATAATGTGGTCGTAAATACCTGCGCCTCTAAGTATAGTAGAGTAGCATTTGTTAATTTTTGCATAAGACTTGATTTGTTGGCTTACCTCGTACTGAGATAAACCGCTTGCTATATCTAAATTTTTACACGCTATGTTTTGAGGAACATCGGCATAAAGCTCGTCAAGGCTTGTCATATTTAACGAAGCCAACATCGATTTAATTTCCTCTTGCGTGTGCGGAGTATATTTTGACATATTAGCTCCTTTATTTTACCATTGCGTCGTATTCTTCCTGACTAAGTAGCTCTTGTACGCTTGTAACTTCGATTTGAGCAATCCAGTTAGCGTATGCGTCCTCATTGATTAATTCGGGGTGGTCGATAAGCTCTTGGTTTGTCGCTACAACAGTCCCATTTGCCGGGCTAAGTATTTCGCTACTTGCTTTTACCGACTCAATATCGCAAAGCATTTTGCCTGCTTCGACCTTTGAACCAACTTCGGGTAGATTTACATACACTATGTCGCCTAGCTCGCTAGCGGCGTAGGAAGATATTCCTACAAGATATTTGCCATCTTTTTCACATAACCATTCGTGTGATTTGTTAAAACGGATATTACTCATTTTTCTCTCCTTTTTGTCTTATAGACCGATATATTTTTTATATAATAACTTGTCTTTTATAGAAGGGTGTCTTTACAAATTCGGCTTTAAGTTTCTTGCCTCTTACTTCGATATAGCAGTAAGGTTGATTATAATCTTTATCAATTCTTACCATAGCTATTGCCGAATTTAAGGTTGGCGACATTGTGCCTGTTGTAACAAAACCTATTTGCTTGTCATCGCTAAATACTGGGAAATGTTCTCTTGCAATACCTCTATCGATAAGCTTAACGCCTTTGCGTTTGTATTTAGGGGCAAAAGCTTGCAAAGAAGCTTTGCCGATAAAGTCTTTATCCATTTTTATAAAGAAATTAAGACCAACTTCGGTTGCTAAATAGTCTTCGCCTAGTTCGTGACCATAAAGGGGCATATAAGCTTCAAATCTAAGCGTATCCCTACAACCTAGCCCGCAAGCAAGCAGTCCGTCGTCTTTGCCTAGTTCTAGTAATTTAAAGAACAACTTCTCGGTATATTTTTCAGGAACATAAATTTCAAACCCATCTTCGCCGGTATAACCAGTTCTGGAAATTACACATTTTGCGCCAACTAATTTAACGTTGTCTACAAAAGTATAGGCTTCTTGCGGAAAAGTATCGGTTAACTTTTTGAGAATTTCTTGGGCTTTTGGCCCTTGTAAGGCAAGTTGACCATAGTCGTTTGAAGCGTCGACAAATTTAACTTGGGAAAATAAATGGCTATTTATCCACTCGGCGTCCTTATCTCGATTACTTGCATTGACTACAAGCCAGAATTTCTCTTGATTAATGCAGTAGACTATAAAGTCGTCAATTATTCCGCCTGCGTCGTTAAGCATTAACGTATAACGGCATTGACCTTCCTTGATGTCGCTCATTTCGTTTGTTACAAGAAAATTAATAAATTCTTTGGCTCGCTTACCGCTAATTTCAAATTCGCCCATGTGCGAAACGTCAAATAAGCCGGCGTTATGCCTTACCGCATTATGCTCGGCGACAATGCCTGTTGGGTATTGAATTGGTAGATAGTAACCGGCAAACTCTACAACCTTGCCTTCGAGTTTGTTGTGAGCTTCAAAAAGAGGTGTTTTCTTAATCATACTTTTTCCTTATCTCCTTATTTATTTATTAAATTAATTACATCGTTAATAATTGTAAGCTTATTTTGCTCAAACAATGAACCGTCAACTTGATAGGTAAGCGGATTGACGCCAACTAAGAATTGTTCTGCCTCGCTAATTTGTTCGACAAAGAGCGAATCGGTAGTAATTTTAATGTTAGCTATTTTTCCTTTTTCGACGGTGTAGAACACTTTGGCATTGCCCCAACTAAAACTGCCCTCTGCTTGACTTACGTAATTATCAAATCCATATAGCCATTGCGAGCTAGAAAGAAATTCTATTTGTTGCGTTATATAGTCGTTTTGCTCTTGGTTAAACTCAATTTGCTTAGCCTTATCTACTTGACTGATTGAAATAATAGCGTTAATTAAGTCAAGTTTGGTAATACTAGAATTTAACTCTTTAAGATTGACTACCCTACTTATTACCGAATCTACGCCGTGACCTACCAACTTACGCTTGTTTACAAGTAGCAGTTTTTGCATTAAAGCTATGTCGGTATCAATCAACAGCGTGCCGTGATGCACTATTGCGCCGTCTTTGGTATAAAATGCGTTGCCCGAAAACTTTCTTCCGCTAGACTCTAAATCGTTGCGTCCGCTAAGACTTGACTCTATTCCAAACAGTCTTAACGCCTTAATAATTATATCATAGTTTTGAGAAATATTAAAGATATTCTTGTTGCAAATAAATGAAAAACAAAGGTTGTGCTTGTCGTGATAGACCGCCCCTCCGCCGGATAATCGCCTTGCAAGCAAGCCTTGATTGTTAAAAAGTTCGGCTATGTTACATTCCAAATTAGCGAGTTGATGTTTGCCTATTACCACGGTATTGTCGTTGCTCCAAAGATATAACGTAGGACAAAAACTGTAATATTTATGCAAACAACATTCTATGGCGATATTGCGATAAACATTTGAACTATTAGAGATATATAATTGTAAATTATCCATACGCATATATATTAATAAACCTTATCAATCTTGTCAATTAATATTGAAGTTTTATAATTTATTTGCTATACTACTATCAATTAGTTGCTATTTTGCTTATAATAAATTATAAGTGGTTAATTATATGCGTAATTACATTTCGTCTTTAAACAATAAGGAGAAACTATGACTTCTATATCTAATATTACCAACATAGCTTTGATGTATGACTTTGATAAAACTCTGTCTACTAAGGATATGCAAGAATACGACTTTATCCCCAGTCTATCTATGACTCCCACGCAATTTTGGACGGCATCTGACCAATTTGCAAAGCAACACAAGATGGACCATATACTGTCGACAATGTATTTAATGATAGACAAGGCAAAAAGAGGCAATATTAATTTGTCGCAAGAAAGTCTTCGTGAACAAGGCAAACAAATTGAACTTTTTCCGGGCGTGCTAGACTGGTTTGAACGCATAACAAATTACGGCTTAACTTTGGGACTTAACGTACGACACTATATAATATCTAGCGGACTGAAAACTATGATAGAAGGCACTCCCATCGCTAAATATTTTACTCAAATCTTTGCAAGCGACTTTTTATACGACCAACAAGGTTTTCCAGTTTGGCCAAGTATGGCTATTAACTTTACCTCAAAGACACAATTTCTATACCGCATTCACAAGGGCGTTGAGGATACCGCCGAACATATCAAACTCAACCGCAAACAAGATAAAAACGAAGTTCAAGTGCCATTTTCCAATATGATATATTTTGGCGACGGCTTTACCGACGTGCCTAGTATGAAACTTACTCGTCTTAACGGCGGTTATTCGGTAGGGGTTTATCAAAATCAAGATAACAATTATTTGGTTGCCGACGACCGTGTTAGTTTCTACGTGCCTGCCGACTATCGAGAAGGCTCGCTTTTAGACAAAACCATTAAAGCTATAATCAATCGTATGTCGGCAGACGCCGAGCTAGCAAAACTTGGCTGGGATAAATTAGTTGATTAATTGACAAAATTGACAAAATTGACTTATATAGCAACAAACGCTAGTGAAGCTTAAAAAAACAATCTGGTTTTTGATACTATAAACCTAAAAATTTGGACAAAATACAATAAAGATTGAGTAAAATTTAGCTCAATAAAATTTGGACAAAATACAATAAAGATTGAGTAAAATTTAGCTCAATAAAATTTGGACAAAATACAATAAAGATTGAGTAAAATTTAGCTCAATCTTTTTTAATATTATAGATAAACCCACTTACTTTTCAATTTGCCTATGACTCTTAGTCTTATATCTTGACATTATTCGGTCAAGGGCAAAAAAAAGTAAACTAACGACTAAAAAACTTACCATAAGTAGGCTTACATATTTAAGAACTTGCCCTATTCCTAACAAATCAAAATCTAAAAAAAAGTATGGATAGCGTGTTTTTACGCCGTCAACATTAAAAGTTCCGCCTAAAAAGGCGTAGCCGTAGCAATATAGGGGATATAATAAAAAAATTGAAAGGTAACTAAACGAATGCCACCACTTGATTAACCCCTTGTTGTCATATAGACAGTAGTCAACAAAAATTAACGAGGGCGCTAAGTAGTGCAATATAAAACTAGAAAAAGTAAGCTCGGTAGAAATATCTATTAAACTCATTGCGGGAGTAAGCACAAAACCATATATTACAAAAGTAACCAAGATGCCCTGTGTGACTAGCATCTTGGCAAATTGAAGTTTTTGACTAAATCCCCCGTTAATTGTTTTTACTAATACAAAACAAAATACCACCAAAGCGCCAAAATTACTCAGCACAGTAAAATAGAAAAAGCTAGGTACAATGTCGCTTTTTCCTAAAAAGTGTGTTGTTAAGCCCACAATCTCGCAAATAACTATTAAAAATTTATTGATAATCGATAGCTTTCTCATATCGCCTCTTATAGATATATTGCTCAAAACTTACTTTTTTTATCCAGAATAAAAATTGACGGCTTAATAAATATCAATATCGTTGACTTATAATATTTCTTCAATTACAATATCACTATAATAAAAAAGGAGCGACATCAAATGCAATTAATTAAAATAACTATGGAAAACGACAAAACTATGGTTGCCGAATTATACGAAGAAATTTCGCCTATTACAGTTGCTAACTTTGTAGAATTGGTTAAAGCTAACTTCTATGACAGCTTAATCTTTCACCGTGTAATTAGTGGTTTTATGATACAAGGCGGAGACCCAAAGGGTACGGGTATGGGCGGTAGCAAAAAGACAATTAAAGGCGAATTTAGTTCTAACGGCATAGCTAACAGCCTTAAACATACCAGGGGCGTGCTAAGTATGGCTCGTTCAAATTCTCCAAATAGCGCAAGCAGTCAATTCTTTATTATGCACAAGGATAGCCCCCATCTTGACGGTCTTTACGCTAGCTTTGGCAAAGTAATTACAAACTTAGAAGTATTAGACGAAATAGCTTCTACAAAAACCGATTATAACGATAAACCTATCGTTCCGCAAGTAATCAAAAAGATTGAATTAATCTAGATTATTTAAGCTATATAATAGTTTAAATTAGTTACCAAACTATTTATAATTTTAATTTACCACCTTATTACGGCTACAACCTCAAATGTAGCCGTTTTTTATGCAAAAAAATTTATCAAGTATGTAATTTTTTGAAATATTTGGCAAAAATTACTATACAACTTTAATTAAAGGAGAATAAAAAAATGAAGAAACTAAGAATAGTCGCTTTGTTTGTAGTGTTAATTCTTGCTATTTCTTGTTTTGTCGCTTGCGGTCAAGACCCTGCTAACGACGCTGAGATTAAAAAGCTTCAAGAGCAACTCACCGCAAAAGAAACAGAAATTAAGAACCTAAAAGAACAAGCGAAAGGCAAAATTAATCCGGCTACCGATTACGCAGAGTGGTTCAAAGAACAAATTTGGCGAACGGTAAATAACGGCAGTTGGAGCGAAAACGAAGCCGACAAACCCACAACGGCTCAAATTGAAACCATGCTTGCATTTGCCTCTAAAATGGCTTGCTCGGGCGGAAAAGGCGACTACTTTATGGTAGCTATTCCAGACTATAACGAACAAGTTAAGGCGGTAGGTCAGGTCGATACCGCAAAACGAGTTACAAAAGGCACGGTAACCATTCTTGTCTTTGGCGATAGAATATATTCTAACGCATTTAAAGAGGGCTATAAGATTAAAAATCCCGACTTTGTAGCAGGCGGAGCGTATGCGCCCGACAGAGGCTACTATGACGCAGGGCTAGTAAGCGGTTACCTAAACGCAATAGCCGTAACTATGGGCTTTGGCACGCACTACTTTATGACGCCTACTACTTCCGGCGGTACGGGGGCTGAGGGTACGGGTATGCACGCAGACGACGGACAATTTAATCCCGGTTCGACAGGTTACGACGCTAGCGCTTGGCTAAAAGGAAAAACTTATATGAACGCAGGCGTAGAATATCCCGTTCTTGGCAACTTAAAATTTGTTTGCGCAGTAGTAATTGGAAAAATTGCAAAAGGCGCTACAATCGATTCGGCTTTGACCAGTCACGAGTATCCAAACAATAGTTATATTTATCAAGTTACGCCTCCAAAGCCAGCTTCCGCAGATATTAGCGGTAACAAAGAACCCATAAAAGCAAATGGCAAGTAAATCAAAAATTGCTCTAATCACTATGTTAGCCGTATTATTATGCGGTTGTAACCCCGTTGTTAAGGTAACCCTAATTAGCAACGGGGTAACCCTTAGGACGCAAACTGCCGACTATGGCGCAAGCGTGCCGGGAATTATGCCTAGCGAACTAGGATATCGCTTCTTAGGTTTTTTTAAAGAAGGCGAAGATAAACCGTTTGACTTCTCAACCAAACTTTTTGCAAATTTAACCCTAGTTGCAAAATTTAAAAATTTAGTTAGCGGTAAGACATCAACGCAAGTCGACAAATTTACCCAAATAGAAGTGAACCCAAATTACAAAAATTACGGCGAGCTTGACTTAACTTACAACACTTACTTAGGTCAAATTCAACAAGTTTATAAGGTCGAACAAGGCTATTACTTAGTCGCTCGGGCAAACTACGGCATTCATAAAGAACTTCGCCCCTATGTTGAAATAGGAATAGGCATAACAAATAACGGCGTAATAGGCGGAACGCAAATCTTGTCGTCAAGCGGACAAAGTCAAGGGTACATTGAAAAAATTACTCCCGATTATCTTTCTAAGGCGTACGACAATATGCCCTGTCAACCCGAGCTAGAAACATCGCTTGTTACGGGGGCTACGGTTACAAGTAACGCTGTACTATACGCTGTTAGAACGGCTACGACTTACCTAAGCAAAACTTACGGCATTGAGCAAGACACTTCGCAAGAACAAAAAGAAACGCTTATGTCTTTATTTAACGCAACCTATACGACAATCGACCAAAATATTGACATTTTTGAAGGCAAAGCCCAACTAGGCACGGTAATATATTCGGCAAGCGGAGTAACGACGCAAGGTCAAAAAGTCGTAGGAGCAATCATTCGCAATCGAGCAAAGTTAAATCTAATCAATACGGCAGGCGGTCACGTCGAGTGGGACGACTCGCAAACGCCTAACCCTTACACTTTGGTTATTATCGTAGATATTTCAACAAAAAAGGTTATAGCGTGCAGTTTCCTAGTAGAAGGAAATAAGAAACCGCAATTTGTAATCTCGCAAGAGTTGCTTAACGTTTATAAACAAGTCGTAATTAATTCTCCAACCGCTTACGACAACTTTGAAAACGGACTTATAAAAAACTTAGACGTCGAACTTGTGTATAGCCCGGAAAACAACGGCTATATAATAGCAGGCACAAGCACAATTTATAGCGGAGCTACCAAAGACGGCACGTTTTCCTCTCAGTTTGTTAGACTTTGTTTTAAAATTTTGGCTAGATATTACTGTTCGATTAAAATCTAAGGCAATCAATCTATACTACAAAATAGCAATTTTATCCTATAAACAGCCAAAATTTTGGCTGTTTATTTTTACTTCTATTGTAAAGTCAGCTAAATTGTGATATTATAATTAGTGATAATACTAAGGAGGCAACGTATGTTTAATCATAAGAAAAATAACGAGCGTATAGCTAAACCTAAAAAGAAATTTTTTGAGTCAAAGGCAAAGTACCAAAAAAGGCTTGACGAATATAACGCTCAAATAAATAGTGTTTCTGCCCCTAAGCAAAAGAGGAAACGCACGTTTACACAAAAAATATTCTTAACCGTTAAAGTCTTTGCGTCGATTTTAATTGTATTTGCGATTGCTTTTGGAGCGCTAACCATTGCAACTGGCGTAAGCGTATCTTCTACCATTAAGGTAGCTAAAACTTTTGACACGGTTACATACGAGTCGCAACTTACGCCTATCAAACAAGACGGACATTGGACTTTTACTACTGACAATGATTTTAAAATACTTCAACTTACCGACCTACATATCGGCGGAGGTTTTTTAAGTAAGCAACAAGATAAAATGGCAATTAACGCAATTTCGGCGATGATTACCTACAACAAACCCGACCTAGTAATTATTACGGGCGATATGGTATTTCCCGTTCCGTATATTTCGGGCAGTTTCAACAACAAACTTTGCGCAGATATTTTAACCGAGCTTATGCGTAAACTAGGCGTATACTATACCGTAAGTCTTGGCAACCACGACGCCGAAGCTTATAACTATTACAGCCGAGAACAAGTCGGCAACTACTACCAAAAAATAGCCGATACCGCTGGCAGTTACTGTTTGTTTGATAAAGATTCCGCAGAAATAGACGGTCAAGGCAATCAACTGATTAACATCAAGAATTCTCTGGGATTAATCACGCAGTCGTTATTTATATTTGACTCTCAGTCTTATACCGACGGCGACTGGTTAGGTCTTGACTGGAAGTATGACAACATTCACGAGAATCAACTAACTTGGTACACAAATACTCTGGCTAGTCTTAATCAATATAATACCAAAATAGTAGATAATTTAGGCGAACAATATAATGAGTTTAGGCAAGTAAAATCTCTTGCGTTTTGGCATATTCCACTTCAAGAAACAGCTGACGCTTATAAAGAATATGTGGAAAATGGCAGGCAAGACACCGCAAACGTTAAATTTCACTTTGGCTACGCCGGCGAAGCCATAGCGAACGCAACGGCTGACGCAGTAGTATGTTATCCGCCCCTTTATCCCGACCAAGTATTTGAAACCATACTTAGTTTAGGTAGCACTAAGGGTATATTTTACGGACACGACCACTTAAACAACTTTTCGCTTACATATAAGGGCATAATGCTTACCTATGGTATGAGCATAGACTATCTTGCATATAAGGGAATTGACAAGTTTGGAGCGCAAAGAGGTTGCAATATTATTATAAGTAGCCCAAATTCGTCCTTTACAGTCCAACAAAGTAACTATTACCAAGACATTTATCAACCAAAGTACCCCAAAGAAACTGTATCTATGGATTCTTATTATAAATAGGAGAAAGGCAAATATGAAAAAACACACCGTGGCAGAGCCTAACATAAACGGCGAGGCTAATACCCCTAACCTTACCAAACGACAAAAGAGAGAAGCCAAAAAAATAGAAGCCAAACGCACGCAAAAACCAAACCTTGTAAGTCAAATTATTTGTTTTGTCCTAATGGTATTTTTAAGCGTGGGATTGCTTGTGTCGCTTGCAAGCTCGCCAACAAATATTACAATTCAAATGATATTTGCCTTGCTTACAGTTGTTTCTTCGATTGGAGCAGTTATTGCCATTTTGCCTGCGTTAGTAAGCTTATTTAGTGGAATTAGCGCAATAAGAAGTAAAATTTTGTCGGTAAAAATAACCGCTATTATCTTTTTAGTTTTACTTCTTGCTTACATTGTTTGTTTAGCTATATTTTTACTATAAAAATACTAACTAGACCGCTTAAAGCAAATCGGGCGAGGTAGTTTTTTAAACTACTTACCATTTATTATTGACGCAATAACTAATATAGCCAACTTAAAGTAAATAAAATGTGGTAAATTTAAAACTTCTTGCAATTTGCAAATAACAAAATAGAATTTACTATAAATTTTTTATTCTATTTAACTATTTACTTTACACACCGACTAATATATGGTATATTAGTCAAGCAAAAACTTTAAATTTGATTGTTTAACTAGCCTTAAACTTGTTAAACAACCTTTTTGTAAACAAGCCATTGGAGAAATACCCAAGCGGCCGAAGGGGCTCCCCTGCTAAGGGAGTAGTACGCGAGAAGCGTAGCGAGGGTTCAAATCCCTCTTTCTCCGCCACCGCAACCACCCAAACAGGCGTTCGCCTTTTGGGTGGTTTTGTATTGCTACGAAAGCGGGCTATGAACAGTAACGCATTTTGGCAAATACCAAAATGCTAGCCCGTCGCTACAATTAACTTAGTTAAACAAATATTTGCGTTGTTATTAATCGTTTTGACAAAACCGTTTATGTATATCTTTCGCTCCTTACAAATCCCTCTTTCTCCGCCAAAAACAAACAAATCCTAATAACGTAAGTTATTAGGATTTTGGTTCTTTTTATATTAATAAATAGCCGTGTAATACTAAATTAACAAATGAGAATCTCTGTGTTATAAATGTTTTCTTATTCTATTTATGTTTACGGCGTGCCTTAATTTTTAGTATCACGCACATATATTAAAATTCTTTTCCAAGTAAAAAGTCTATTGCATTTATAGTTTTTATACCGTCGTGGTCGGGCGTAAACAAATCATCAAGCGTAATGATATATTTTGGATAGTTATCTTTAATATCTCCAAAAACGGCAAGCTCTTGTTTAAGTTTTTCTTCGCTTATAACGGTTGTGGCAACCTGTATATATTTAAGATTGTTATCATTACCTTTAACAATAAAATCAACCTCTTTGCTATCCACTTTGCCGGTTGCAATTTTATATCTTCTGCGTTTTAACTCTAAAAATATAAGGTTTTCTAGTAGTTGAGGCATTTCGATTGTTTTGTTATTCAAAATATAATACTTAAAACCAAAATCGGTAACGTAATATTTGTTTATTAATTTCAAATATTCTTTTCCAACTACATCATACCTGTCCGCTTTATATATAAAAAAACAATCTTGCAACGTCTCAAAATAGCTTGCTACTGTATTGTAAACAACTTTTGTGCCGTTACTGTTGAGCGTGTCTGTTATCTTTTTAGCAGAAGTCAAACACCCAATATTGTAAACAACATAACTCAAAATATTCTCCACCACTTGTTTGCTAGCGGTAGAATTACGCTTTAACACATCTTTCTCCAATATTGTTTTGTACACGTTTTCAATGTATTCTCGTTGTTCTGCCGATCCGTTGTCAAACATATACGATCCGGGCATAGCTCCGTAAATAATATAATCCATAAACAAAGCTCGCTTATCTTTGCCATTTGATTTATAATGTTCGTAATATTCCTTGAAAGAAATAGGCAAAACATTAATTTCAACATAGCGCCCCGTAAGCAGGGTCGCTATTTCGGAAGATAAAAACTTTGCATTAGAGCCGGTTACATATACATCAATGTCGTCTTTAACAAAAAGACTATCTATTACTTCTTCAAAATTGTCTACACGCTGAATTTCATCAAGAAAAACATAAATCTTTTTTCCTTCAACACGCTTGCTGATAATATAATTATATAGCGCCATTTTATCTTGTAAAGCAACATTTTCTAGTTCTTCAAAATTGATTGTAATAATTTGTCTATCGGCTATTCCAATCTTTTTTAATTCGTCAATAAAAAGTAAAAAGATTGTAGACTTGCCAACTCGACGTAGTCCTGTCAAAACTTTAATTACTTTTTTATCCTTATAGTTTAGCAACCAATTAACATATTCGTTTCTTTGTATTAGTGACATTATTAGCACCTCTATTATTGATTGAGTAAATTATACGCTAATTTTAAGCAAAATGCAATAAATAGAATGAAAACTTTTTAAAAATTATATAAAAGATTTCATTATAATGTCTAATTATAACACAATTTTCAATATTCGAGTTTTTCGCTACAATTACTTAACAAAATATATATTTGCATTGTTATTAATCGTTATAAGAAATAACAATTAGCATTATGCCCCTAGGTAGACATAAAAAACCCAAAGGATATAAATATTCTTTGGGTAAAACTTTAATATGTTTTTTTAAAAACGGCGATAGGTTTATTTGTCGTCGGCGTGCTTATCTCTAATTTTTGCCATGTGTTCTTTCTCAATAAGGGTTATTTTGCGAGCTTTTGCCCAATCGATACAGCCTTTTAGGGCGGTTGTTAGGAAAATACGAGGCACTTTGGTCATTGTTTCGCAAGCTTCCCTTGTAAATTGTACGGTAGGGTCAATACGATTTGCAGCGTAAAGCACAGACTCAACGTCTACGGCTTTGGCTTGAACTGTTTCGGCGTAAGGCGTCTTTTTGGTAGCAATCCAGAAGTTTTTGCTATCTCTATAACCATAGTCTACGGGAATAGGCGGGAACGAACAAGGTTTAACTCCATCTAAAATACCCTTGTGTTGCTTTTCTTTTAATAAAATTTTGTCAATCTTTAAGATAAAGTGAGCGCCGTGAGGCGAAGTTATACCGTTGCAAGCGTGGTATGGCGGGTCGTAAACTTCTTGAACCTTATCGTCTTGCGCTCCGTCAATCTCTTTAACCCAGCTACACTCAAATACTTGGAAACTTTCTTCTACAATCTTAGGAAACTTCTCTTTGGGATTTTCCGTCGCCATTAAGCCGTCTTTCATAGTTAGGCAGAAGTCTTTCATCTTCTCTTTTGCCGAATCTCCCGGGAAACCTAGCCTTACGCACTCACGCAAAATGCGTTTGCTTGCAGGCACAAAGTTAAGGCTTGCTTTGCCCGTCCTTAAAATGTTCTTGCAGGTGTTAGAACTGTTACGGCAGTTTAAAATCATTGCGTAATAGTCTTTTCCGGCAATATAGAAAGGAAAGCATAGCGAATAAGAACCATAGGTCGTTGAACCGTCTTCGGCAAGCGTGCCTATTAGCATTGTTGGCATTGGAAAATAACTTGATGTTTGATAAAAGTTGTCGACAATTCTCAAACTCTTCATTTCTGTTTTGTCCATTTGCAAATTCTCCTTTTTAAATTTCTTTATAATTTTATATACTATAATATCGTTATATACGCTTACCACAACTACAATAGCGGTAATTGCATAAATTATAGGCATTTTTATATTTCTTGGAATTTCAAAGTGAAAAGGTAACCCGATAATCTTAATTAGCAAAAATGGTATGTAGGCTAAAAGCAAGACGTATTCTATTAAATACCTACGGCTTAGGTTGACGCCAACTTTTTTAAACAGTTTTTTACTGACAATAAACAAGGCGATACCTACGTGCATTAGTAGCAAAACTAGAATAAACAGCCACAACATCTCTTTGGGGCTGACAAATTGAAGCGCTACAATAAATCCAAAAGCGAATACTTGCGCTAGAATAAACAGTAAATACGGTACTAGCTTGTCTTTGGTTAAAGTAGAATGTGTGTTCATATTCTTCTCCTTAAAATTTAGTCTTATATATTATCTTATATTACTTACTTATCTTAAAATTTAATCTTATATTACTTACATTATTAGCGATTATTTCTTTTCAAAAATTGCTCGTAAAATAAAATCTAAAAAAGAAAAATCTTTGTTGTCGGTTTTAAGCATATTCATAAAATTGTCAAAGATGTAACGGCTAATACGCTCTAACCCAAACTTTTGAACAACCAAACTAGACAACAATTCCTTATCTTTGCTCAAAAACAACCCGATTAAATCGAGCATTCTATCCATATATTTTTTTTCAACTCGCCTTGCGACAAGCTTCTCTTTGATACTAAGCGTAGCAAGCAGTTTTAACCAGTCGCTCTCGAAATTTCTTAAATGGCTATAAATGTGAAAATACAACTTCTCCATACTTAAAAAGAAATCTTGGCAGGCAAGCGATTCGATGTTATAAAAACATTCTTCCCATTGTTGACTTATCATATCAATAATCAAGTCAACCTTAGAGTCGTAGTAGTTGTAAATTGTGCCTAGCGCAATATCACTGCGTTGAGCTAGTGCACGCATATTAAAGCAATCGCTTCCCTCTTTAAGAATTTCTCGTGTAGTCTTAAACAGTTGCTGTTTAACGTCGCATAAAATCTTAGGCAAAATCAAACCCTCCCTTATTATTATTTTAATTGTAACACTGTTCATAATAAAAGTCAACGCATAAATAAAAAATATTTTATAAATAAAAAACCACGCAAGTTGCGTGGTAAAAATTGGTTAAGTTGAGTAATGTAGACTCTATTAAATTTGGTAGGTTGGACAAATTAGCTAAGATATAAGATTACTAAGTTGAAAACTACTAAACATTGCGCAAGCATTTGGATTTGGCAAATTAAGTAACGAATTTATCTACAATTTTTAATATATCGGCATTTTGGCTTAAAAAAATATTAATTGCTATTGGCAATTTTGCCTTGACGAGCTATAAACTTTAAGCGTTGGTCGTTATTTAATATCTTCTTGCGTAAGCGTATTGTCTTAGGAGTTACTTCTATTTGTTCGTCGTCGGCGATAAATTCAAGCGCTTCTTCTAGGCTGAGTTTTTTGGGGGTTTCTAGTCTTAACGCATCGTCGCTACACGCCGCCCTTGTATTTGTAAGATGTTTGCGTTTGCAAACGTTGACCGCTATGTCCTCGTTTTTGGGGCAAATACCCACAATCATGCCCTCATATACTTCGGTATTTGGCGCAATAAATAGTTGACCTCTGCCTTGCGCATTAAATAGACCATAGGTTACGGCTTCGCCGGTTTCAAATGCGACTAGCGAACCGGTAAATCGACGATAAATCTCGCCTTTATAGGGTTGATATTCCATAAATAACGTATTAAAAACGCCTTCGCCCCTTGTATCGGTTAAAAATTGGCTCTTGTAGCCAAACAAACCTCTTACGGGAACGGCAAATTCCATTCTTGTGCGAGTTTGCGACAAGCTCTCCATTTGAAGTAGTTCGCCCTTGCGTGAACCCATACTCTCAAACACTGCTCCGCTCTTGTCGGTAGGAACGTCAACAATTAATCTATCAACTGGCTCATACTTAACATCGCCTACCATCTTATAAAGAACTTTTGGCGAACTAACGGTAAATTCATAACCGTCACGACGCATTGTTTCTATAAGAATAGAAAGGTGCATTTCACCTCTACCGCAAACACGATAACCGTCGGTTGTATCGCTATTCTCTACCCTAAGCGAAACGTCTTTGAGCGTTTCTCTAAATAGTCTATCTCTTAAATGTCTAGTTGTGACAAATTTGCCCTCTCGACCTGCAAACGGGCTGTCATTTACCGAAAAAGTCATTTCTACCGTAGGCTGAGATATCTTTACAAAAGGCACTGGCGTAACGTCGACGGGGTCGCACAGACTGTCGCCTATTGAAATATCTTCTAACCCTGACACGCATATAATATCGCCTGCGTTTGCCTTGTCTACCGCCTTACGAGCAAGCCCTTCTATTTGATAGAGGCTAATAATCTTGCCTGTCTTGTTGATTAATACGTTGTTATGATTGCATAGCGTTACAACTTGACCAACCTTAATCATTCCACGTTCTACCCTACCTATTCCAATCCGTCCAACGTAATCGTTGTAGTCTACGCTAGAAATAAGCATTTGTAAAGGTTTGTCTAAGTCGACTTCGGGCGGTGGAAAATGCGAAACTATCATATCAAATAAGGGAACTAAATTTTTGCCGGGATTATGATAATCTAGCGTTGCCGTACCAAATCTACCCGAACAATATATAATAGGGCTACTAAATTGTTCCTCATTTGCGTTAAGCTCTAATAAAAGATTGAGAATCTCATTCTCGACTTCGCCAAGTCTTGCGTCGGCTCGGTCTATCTTGTTGACTACTACAATAAGTTTGTGTCCTAAGTCAAGCGCTTTTTGCATTACAAAGCGTGTCTGGGGCATTGGCCCTTCCGCCGCATCTACAAGAACAAGCACTCCGCTAACCATTTTTAATACCCTTTCGACCTCTCCGCCAAAGTCGGCGTGACCGGGCGTATCAATAATATTAATCTTTATGCCCTTATAGAATACTGAGGTATTCTTTGCTAATATGGTAATACCACGCTCCCTTTCAAGGTCGCTACTGTCCATAACTCTATCCATAACGGCTTGATTTTCACGAAAAACACCGTTTTGTTTAAGCATCTCGTTTACAAGGGTAGTTTTGCCGTGATCTACGTGGGCAATAATGGCTACATTTCTTAAATCATTTCTTACTGTCAAAGTTTTAACTCCAATATTTTAAATTGCCTTTTGTACAATTATTATAACCAAAAGCCTTTGCTTATAATAATCAAAAAAGCGAAAAGATATTTTTTATCTTTTCACTTTTATAATTTTACAGCAAATTTGTAATTTTGTCAAACACTATGCGATAAATGTACTTAAAGCTAAGAAATTGTTTATTTAGATATTAATTCTAATTATTAGTTTTTAACTAGGTTATTTTGCAAACATAAACTTTTCTTGCTTAAACATATAGGCAAGTAATGCCGAAAGACCTACGGCAAGCAAAATATTAATAACTACGGTAAACGTTACGGCAAGATAGTTTGGGGTAAACAAGAAAATGCCGTTCATAGTTTGAACGCTGTTATAAAGCGGTATTAAATATAACCACAAATTTGTTACCGCTCCGTCGCTAAACATAGTTGTAAGTCCTAGTAGCATTGAAAGAATCATAATAGGAGTAACTAGGGCGCTTGCTTGTTTAACGCTATTCGAGTAAGCCGATATTACCGAAATTAAAGCCGTAAGTAAAAGAACGGTTGAAAGAATTACCATAAATAACATTGCATAGTCGCCAAAAACATACTGGCTTGCCCCATCTCCTGCGCCGTGTATCATTTTAGGTAGCGACAAAACCGTGCCTAAAAAGCTTGAAATACCGCTAAGTAGGGCGATTACCGACAAGCTGATTATTTTGCCTACCGCAAGGTGACTTCTCTTTAAGGGGGTAACAAGTAGCGTCGCTATTGTCCCACGCTCTTTTTCCCCTGCGATTGACTCGGGCGCAATGGCCATACAACCGCTAAACAAAAAGCTCATCATAAGCATAGGTAACAGACTTGCAAAAAATTTGCCCGTAGTGTCTTTTTTGGTAGCAAGGTCGGCGGAAGGGTTGCCTTTATTTATATCGAATTTATTAGCTAACATAGCTTCGTAACTGTTAAATATTCCGCTAAACATACTATACGCAGTATATGACTCGGTGCGTGTTGAGTTGTAAAACATATTTATATTGGGGGCTATTGCTTGCGGATTAGTTATATCGTAATCTTTTACAAGATTGTCAAAGTCTTGCGGAAAAACTATAACTAAGTCAAGCGTTTTATTAACAAGTTTCTCTTTGGC
Organism: Clostridia bacterium; assembly: GCA_036654455.1. NCBI lineage: Bacteria > Bacillati > Bacillota > Clostridia > Clostridia bacterium. The sequence continues at coordinate 137,251 of JAVVRZ010000002.1, forward strand.
TTGTTCAATCGTATATTCGCCTATATCTACGAATTTTATTTTTATTTTGTTAAGCGTTACAATATTAGAAACAGATTCGGGAGTGTTGCAAGAATACACTTGATAAACATAGTCTTTGCTAACTTCAAATTCTCTGTCCATCGCTCCGCCTATTAGAGAATACATTGCGAAAATCAATAATGCGGGTAAAATTAAGGTGGTAAGCACAAGTCTACGGTCGCAAAAGAAACGTGTAAATTCTTTTTTAATAATTACCAATATATTTTTCATTTTATCTCCTTGCTTTGCTTGTATAGGTCGAAAAACAAGCTCTCTAAATCTTGCTCTTTGGTAAGTTCGGCAAGCGTACCGCAACAACACATCTTACCGTCGATAATAATACCTACTTTGTCGCAAATCTTCTCAACAAGACTAAATATATGGGTAGAAAGAATTATGCTCTTGCCTAGTTGCCTTAATTCTAACAAAAAGTCGGTAACTACCTTAGCCGTAAGCACGTCAAGCCCATTAGTAGGTTCGTCAAAAATAATAAAGTCGGGGTTGTGTACTATTGAAATAACCAGCGACACTTTTTGCCTCATGCCCGTTGAAAGCTCGCCAATACGCACTTCGGCAAACTCGTCAATGCCAAACTTAGTAAACAACTCTGTCTTTCGCTGAGCCGTTGTCTCTTTACTCATATTATGAAGTTCGGCAAAAAAGTCAAATAGATAGTTTGGAGTAAAGAAATCTTCAAGTTTGAGGTCGCTTGTTAAAAAACCAATGTTCTCTCTAACTTTCTCGGGGTTTGCAATAACGCTTACTCCGTTTATTGTAGCGTCGCCAGAATCGGCCTTAATTAATGTGGCAAGTATTCTTAGAGTAGTAGTTTTTCCCGCTCCGTTTGGACCGAGCAAACCGAAAATTTCACCTTTATTTGCGCTAAACGATATTCCGCCGACTGCGGTCTTTACTTTAACTTTTGTCTTCTCAATTTTTTGTTGCTTTGACGAAAGCTTAAAAGTCTTGACTAACTCATTAACTACAAGTACTTCTTGTTGCATTATTTTCTCTCCTTAACGCTCAAATATGTTTTAATTATATCATACTTTATTAAATTATTGCAATTAAAAAAACTTACTGTATTAGATTAATAATAATGCTTGACAGTTAGCCAAACAAGTGATAACTTTTTATTGATTGCGTCTATAAACCGCTAGAATAAAAAAGGGGACAATTACTATGCCAAAGAAAATTACACGAAAAACGGCTAGCAAAAACTTACCGATTAATAAAGACGATTGCGAAGTCGCTAGTCAATTAAATACCAGTCCCGCTCAAACCTTGCCACCACAAATGGCTAGTCAAGCAGACCAACCGTCTAGCAACTTCGACGCTACAAATCAAGAAGAAGTTGCGACTGCTAACCAAGTCACAAATTCTACCGCTAGTCAAGAAGAAATTGCGACTGCTAACCCAGCCACAAATTCTACCGCTAGTCAAGAAGAAGTTGCGACTGCTAACCCAGCCACAAATTCTACTGCTAGTCAAGAAGAAGTTGCGACTGCTAACCAAACTTCTCTTTATGAAGAAGCTATAACGCAAGCAAAACATAACGAAAAACCTTCAAACATAGTTATTCACCAAACAATAGTAAAAACCGATACCCCGCAAATCAACGTATACAAAAAAGTCGTAAGTCTAGAAGGGTTTATCTGTCTTGCATTAATCGCAGGCGGAGTAATCGCTTTCGGTTTGATTATGGGCTTTACAAATTCGCTTAACACTATGTTTAATACCGCTTTTCACCTGTTGACAAACACTGTGTGGTATTTGCTCGCTTTGATTGTGCTTATGGGCGCTCTTTCGGGAATACTCAACGAATTTGGCGTAACCTCGATAGCTAACAAAGTTTTTTCTCCGCTTATGCGACCTTTATATGGTATGCCCGGCGCTACAAGCGTAGCTATACTTACTTCTTTCCTTTCGGATAACCCCGCTATTCTCACTCTTGGAAACGACAAAAACTTTGCAAGATACTTTAAAAAATATCAGCTTGCTGCGCTTACAAATATAGGCACAACTTTTGGTATGGGCTTAATTGTAATAGTGGCTATGTCTTCGGTTAAGGGCGAACATTTCTCGCTTGCAATCTTAATTGGGCTACTTGCGGTAGTACTAGCTAGTATTGTAACAACTCGCTTAATGTTATTTAAGACCAAACGAGTCTTTGGAAAAGACCAACCCGCAGTAGAAGAAGATACTTCGGCTACCGTAGACTTACTTAAATATCGTGAAGTTCGTCAAGGTAGCGTAATGTCTAGGCTTTTTTCGGCTATGCTTGACGGAGGCGAAAGCGGAGTAAAAATTGGGCTAGGTATTATACCCGGCGTATTAATAATCGCTACCCTTGTGCTTATGCTTACAAATGGCTGTCCTGAGGGCGGTTATAGTGGCGCATACGGCGAAGGGATAGGCTTTATAACAAAGGTAGGGCAGTTTCTAATGCCCGTCCTAAACCCTCTCTTTGGCTTCAATTCGCCCGAAGCAATAGCTGTTCCCCTAACTTCTCTCGGCTCTGCCGGCGCTGCGGTAAGCCTTGTTCCCGAACTTGCTAAGTCGGGAATGCTTACGCCAAATAATATTGCCGTATTTACCTCTATGAGTATGTTTTGGAGCGGTTATCTCTCAACTCACGTATCTATGATGGATACCTTACATTTTAGAAATCTCGTAGGTTGGTCGATTGCTTTCCACACTATCGGCGGACTGCTTGCAGGAATACTTGCAAATTGGCTATTTAACTTAGTAGCGTTATTTTTATAAATTAGTAGCGTATAGACTTGTAACCGCTAGGAACAAATTTATTAATTATTAAAGAGAATTAATTTGACCTAAACTAATAAAGGTTGTGAGGACTAATCGATTTAAATATTACAAACTAAAATAAAACTACCATTAACATAAGACAAAACTAAATTTATAAAGTAAACTATTATTTAAAAAATATATTATATTTACAATATTTAAGGGAGAACAAAAAATTGTTCTCCCTTAAACTTATCTTGATTATTTAGTAAAATTTATATTAGGTTTAACTTTTCGGCTTCTTCGGTTAGCCAATCTCTAAATCCCGGATGAGCGATTGAAATAAGCTTTAAGGCTCTTTCTTTCATTGAACAACCTCTAAGATTGACAATACCGTATTCGGTAGCTATATATTGCACGTCGTTACGTTGAAGACTTACGGTAGCGCCTCTTTTTAGTTGAGGCACAATCTTGCTAATCATTTTAACGTTGCCACTTTCTAGAACATTTGCCGTAGACCCTAGCACAATAAATGATTTGCCGTTTTTGGCTCTTTGAGCGCCTATCGCCGTATCGGCTTGACCGCCAGTACCGCTATATTGACGGCTACCCAACGACTCGCTACAACATTGTCCGGTTAAATCGACTTCTAGCGTTGTATTGACTGACACTTGATTGTCGTTTTGTTGAAGTACGGCAACGTCGTTAGTGTAGCTACTGTCAAATACAATTACGTCTTTGTTGTCGTTTACAAAGTCAAACGCTTTTTGCGTGCCGTCTACTATCGAAGTGACAATCTTGCCCTTATAAAGAGTTTTGCGCGCATTTGTAACTACGCCAGCCTCTACAAGGTCAATTAATCCGTCGCCTAATAGCTCAGTATGTATGCCCAAATCTTTCTTATCTTTAAGACATTGCATAAGAGCGTCGGGAATACCGCCGATACCTACTTGCAAGCAGTCGCCGTCGTCGATATATTCGGCTACAAGGTTGCCTATTTCTCTATCTCGGTCGCTTACTTTTCCAAGTATAACCGGATTAAGAGGAATATTCTCCTCCGTAACATAGTCAACGTCATTTAAAGAAAACTCGGTGTCGCCGTAAGTATAAGGCATATTCTCGTTGATTTCTGCAATAATAATTCTACTTTTTTGTCTTAGCTCCTTAGCAAGCCCACCACTTAGACCTGAGGAAACCATTCCGTTTGGTTTGGGCAAAGAACAAGTAGTAACAAATATATCGGGTACTCTTTGCGCCGAAACGGTAGCGCCTAGCTTAGATAGATGTGTGGGAACATAAGAAATATTTTTAAATTCTGCATTTCTTAATGGTTTAGTTATAAAAGTATCGTGGATTGTGCAGAACGTTATGTTACGCATTTCTAGCATAGGAAAACCTTGCGGTAATCTACAAGTCCACAGTTCGACGTTGTTAACCTTGTCTTCTAATGTGTGGAACTTAGATAGAAATCCTCTCGGCGCTCCCTGCCCCTCGCCAACGGCTACTTTGTAACCGCTCTTTACTAGGGCTAGCGCCTGCTCGGTTGTGATAAGTTTGTTGGTATAATCCATAATCTACTTAGCCTCGTATCCAGCGTTAAATATCGCTATCACGCTATCTTTTTTACTCCCAAATTTGTTAGAAAGCATCTTTATTACAGTTTCTTTGTCAAGAATATTAGTAGCCTTAATAAAAGCGCCTAACATTACTATATTAGCCGAACGGTCATTGCCAAGTTTGTGAGAAATCTCAGTTGCGTCAACATAAATAGCCGAAATATCTTTTCTTTGTACCTTTACGTCGATTAAACTGCTGTTGACTATCATCATACCGCCGGGTACGATAGCATTCTCAAATTTGTCAAGGCTAGGTCTATTCATAGCGATAACGCAATCTGGGGTATTTACAAGGGGAGAAGCAACTTCGTCGTCGGCAATTACCAACGAACAGTTTGCCGTACCGCCTCTCATTTCTGGACCATAGCTAGGTAGCCAAGTCGATTCAAGTCCCTTATCGATTGCCGAATAGATGATAAATTTGCCTAGCGATAATACGCCTTGTCCGCCAAAGCCCGAACAAACAATTCTATATTCCATTATTTGTTACCTCCTATGTCTTTATATACGCCTAGTGGATATTCTTTTGTTACTTCGTTTTTCATAAATTCAAGCGAATCGCTTGGACTCATATTCCAGTTTGTAGGACAACTTGATAGTAGTTCGACAAGAGAGAAACCTTTGCCTTCCATTTGATAAGTAAACGCTTTCTTAATTGCTCGTTTAGCCTTAATAACGTTTGCATAATCGCTTAGCATAGCTCTTTCAAGATAAACTGGCCCGTCCTGAGTTGCCAGCATTTCGCAAACTTTGATAGGATTGCCACAACGGCTTGCTTCTCTACCAAAGGGGCTGGTAGTTGTCTTTTGACCTATTAATGTTGTGGGCGCCATCTGTCCGCCTGTCATACCATAAATAGAGTTGTTGATAAATATTACGGTAATATTCTCATTTCTTAAAGCTGCGTGAACTATTTCGGCTAGACCAATACTAGCTAGGTCGCCGTCGCCTTGATAAGCGAATACTACTTTACTAGGGTGAACTCTCTTAATACCAGTAGCAACTGCCGGAGCACGACCGTGAGCCGCTTCCTGCATATCGCAGTTGAAGAATTTATATGCAAATACAGCGCAACCAACAGGGGCAACGCCTATTACATTCTTTTCAAGTTTAAGTTCTTCTAGTACTTCGGCGATAAGTTTGTGGGCAATACCGTGCGTACAACCCGGACAAAAGCTAAGCGGGGTATCGGTTAGCATTGAAGATTTTTTATAAGTCGCCATTATTTGCCTACCTCCTCTACAAATTTAACAATCTCTTCGGGCGTCATAACCGCTCCGCCCATTCTGCCGTAAAACTCAACGGGTAATCTGCCGTTTACCGATAACCTAACGTCTTCTACAAATTGACCGCTAGATAATTCAACCGTGATAAGGCGTTTGATAATACCCTTGTCGAGATACTTTTGATAAATTTTTGTGGGGAAAGGAAATAAAGTCTTAGGTCTAATTAAGCCGATTTTTACGCCCTTATTGCGTAAATTCTTAACGGTTGACTTGCAAATTCTGCCTACTGTGCCATAAGCGGTAAGTAGTATCTCTGCGTCCTCGCACATAAATTCTTCGCATTGAACTTCGTTATCTTCTACTTGCTTGTAGATAGCTTGAAGCATCTTGTTGTGAGCTTCGTTATCTTCTACTTCAATATGTAGACTGTTGACTATTCTTCTGTCCTTGCCAGAGTGAGTGCCTGTTGTCGCATAATCTTTGGTTTCGGGGTCGGGCATTTCTTTCATAGGGGGAAATTCTACCGGCTCCATAATTTGCCCTAGCATACCATCGCCTAGTATAAATACCGGCATACGATATTGGTCTGCCTTGTCAAACGCAACATACATCATATCAACGGCTTCTTGTACGGTTGAAGGAGCGTAAACAATCATTTTATAGTCGCCGTGTCCGCCACCCTTAACGGCTTGGAAATAGTCGGCTTGCGAAGGAGTAATACCGCCTAGACCCGGACCAGAACGTTGCATATTAACTATTACACAAGGTAGTTGAGCACAAGCTATGTAAGATATACCTTCTTGCTTTAAGCTAATTCCCGGAGAAGAACTGCTTGTCATTGCTCTTGCGCCAGCAGCTGCTGCGCCGTAAACCATATTTATTGCGGCAATTTCGCTTTCGCTTTGTATAAAGCAACCGCCAACTTCAAACATTCTCTTTGAGAGATATTCGGGTATTTCGGTTTGGGGGGTAATAGGGTATCCAAAGAAGAATCTGCAACCGCCACGAATTGCGGCTTCGCCGATAGCTTCGTTGCCTTTAATTAATTGTTTAGCCATTCTGCACCTCCACTGCGCTATCCGGACACATATAAGCGCAAGCACAGCAACCTATACATTGTTCGGGATTTGCAACTTGGGCTACAAAGTAACCCGCTCTGTTGCTTTTTTCTCCAATAGCAAGAACTTTTTTAGGGCAGGCTTTAACGCACAGTCCACAGCCCTTGCATACTTCAAAACTGATTTTTACTTGCATTTGATTTACCTCTTTATATATTATTTTACGATTGTTAGCCAGTTGAATTTGTCGGGTGTCTTTCTTGTTCTAATGTCGTCAAGTTTGTAATAAGCAAGTTTGCTAATCTCTCCCACTTTGCCGTCGTTAATGCGGTAGTCTACGCCCTTATAAGCAAGTACGCTTACCGGCGACACAACTGCGGCTGTGCCTACGCCAAACATCTCGGTAAATTTGCCAGCCTTGTGAGCTGTGATTAATTCTTCAACTGAAATTCTTCTTTCTTCTACTTCTATGCCTTCGTTTCTAAGTATCTTCAAAACCGAATCTCTGGTTATTCCTCTTAAAATACTGCCGTTTAAAGCAGGGGTGATAACTTTGCCGTCGACTACAAATATTACGTTCATAGCGCCGACTTCTTCAATATATTTATGCTCGGCAGCGTCAAGCCATAATACTTCGTCGTAACCGTCCTTCTTTGCCTTGTCTACTGCAAGTAAAGAAGTAGCGTAGTTACCCATACATTTAGCTTCACCTGTCCCGCCGATTGCGGCTCTTACATAGTGGTCTTCAATTCTTATTGTAGAAGGGCAATCAATGCCGTGTAGATATGCGCCAACCGGACTAAGAATAACAAAGAATTTGTATTGTAGTCCCGGTCTTACGCCTACGCCTACGTCGGTAGCTACCATAGTAGGTCTAATATAGAGCGAACAACCATCGGCTACGGGTATCCAATCTTTTTCAAGTTTGATTAATTCGATTAAGGCTTGTTTAACTAATTCGACATCGAGTCTAGGCATACACATTCTGTCTGCGCTTAGATTCATTCTTGCCAAGTTGTCGTCAATACGGAAAAGAGTAATCTCTCCTTGATTGTTCTTAAATGCTTTACAACCCTCAAATATTCCTTGACCATAGTGCAAACATAGCGTTGCCGGCGACATTGTTAAGTCGTGGTAAGGACAAATAAGCGGAGCGCTCCACTTGCCTTGATCGTAGTCCATCTCTAACATATAATCTGTAAATACGCTACCGAATTTAAGATTAGTGTTCTTTGGTTTCTCTTTAAGCTTGCTTGCTTTAATAAATTCCATATTAGCCTCCCAAAATTTATATTGTCAACATTTGTTGAATTACCTAAAAAAAGACTTCCTTTAAAGGATAGCCTTACGATTACTTGAAAAAGACTTCCTTTAAAGGATAGCCTATATAAATTACTGTGTTTAGCCCGAGTAAAACACTATTGCACATAATTATTGATAATAGTTCCATACGCTATTATAATAACGCAGTCGACTAAAAAAGTCAATACCCTATTTGACAAAATTAGTTAAAAGTTAAGTGAAGTTTAAACTTTTTAAGTATTTAAAACTTACATTGATTGGCAAAATTTTAACTCAAAGCATTTTATTTGTTAACTTCTATTTATTGCTATTTTTGTTGACTTTTGAAGTTTTTGCGTCAATCTTTTTGTTCTAAATAGAGGGTTTAAATCTTTAACCGTTGCTTCGTAAAAGGTGTTACAAAGCGTAAAATTTCTTCAAAAACAAGCCTGTTCTTTTCAAAAACGCTTAAAAAAACAAATTATCTATGTAATCGGTTTGGTTGTATTAAATTTGCTAATAAAAAAGCTCCTTAGCAATAGTATGTAAGGAGCTAGATTAAATTAGTATTGTCAAAAATTATTGTTCGGTCTTGTATTTGTCGCTAAGATATTCCATAATTGACCTTGCCGCCGTACGCCCTGCGCTCATTGCGGTAATTACGGTAGCCGAACCATTTACTACGTCACCGCCTGCAAAAACGCCTTCTACATTTGTTCGACACTTCTCGTCGGCTACGATTGTGCCTTTTGGGCTAAATTGTAGGTCTTGTATGGCTTGCTTAATTACTTGGTCGGGCGAAGCGCCTAACGCCATAATTATACAGTCTGCCGAAATTGTGTAATTTGAGTCTTTGATAGGGATAGCTTTGGGTCTGCCCGAGCCGTCAAGTTCGCCTAGCTCCATTTTTACGCATTCTATCCCGATAGCGTAACCGTTATCGCCTATTATTCTAATTGGATTAGTAAGAAATTTAAAGTCGATTCCTTCGTCAACGGCGTCTTCAATCTCCTCTTTGCAAGCCGGCATTTCTTTTTCCGAACGACGATAAATACAATAAACCTTGCTTGCCCCTTGTCTAAGAGCGCATCTTGCTGCGTCCATTGCGGTATTGCCACCGCCAACTACGGCTACTACACGGTTTGCGTCTATATGATTGTCCGAAATGTCTAAAAAATTAATTCTTGCAAGATATTCGCTAGCTGTAAATACGCCTTCTAGCTGTTCGCCCTCTACCCCCATTTGATAGGGTTTTGTAGCGCCGATTGCTATAAAGAAAGCGTCATATCCAAGCATTCTAAGATTTTCCAGCGACTGAGCATTCTCAATAGGCGAATTAGTCTTAATCTCCACGCCTAGTTCGGCAAGTTCCTCTAACTGTTTATCTACGACTTCACGAGGAAGCCTAAACTTAGGTATGCCATAAACTAACATTCCGCCTGCGTGAGCGTTCTTTTCAAAAATAGTTACGTGGTAACCATTTTGAGCTAGCTCGCTAGCGCAAGTAAGCCCTGCTGGACCGCTACCTATTACTGCAATCTTGGTGTTAATAGCGTTTGACCAGCTGACCTTTACGGGTTGAGCTATTTGCAATTTATTGACGTGATAATCTGCGATAAATCTTTCAAGACTGCCTATTGCGATAGATTGTCCCTTAATCCCTTGTATACAGTTGCCCTCGCATTGATGCTCGTGCGGACAAACTCTACCGCACACCGAGGGCAAACTGTTAGTCAAGGAAATTACATCATAGGCTAAGTCAAGTTTATCTTCTTTTAAACAACTTATAAATAAAGGTATGTTTGTGTGCACAGGGCACCCCGTAACACAGCGTGGTTTTTTGCAATTAAGACACCTCGTCGCCTCGGCGACGGCCTCTGCCTTGCTATAACCCATAATTACTTCGGAAAAGTTGCTTATGCGCTGATTAGGTTGTTGGTGCGTTAAAGGCACTCGGTTACTCACTACTTATCTCCTTATTTAAGCAATTTAGCAAGTCTTGATGCTATTTCTTTAATAAAGACTTGGGAATTTACTAGTTTAGGCGCAATACCTTCGGCAAGACCAACTAGGTCTTTGGTCATTATGCCTTCTTCTAATGTTTGAATTGTAGCTTGTTCAAGTTTGTCGCCATAAGCGATTAATTCGGGTAGATTGTCTTTCTCGCCCCTCTTTTTGAAAGCTCCGCTCCAAGCAAAAATTGTAGCTACTGGGTTAGTAGAAGTTTCTTCGCCCTTTAAGAATTTATAATAGTGCTTTGTTACCGTGCCGTGAGCCGCTTCGTACTCAAAGTTGCCATCAGGCGAAACAAGTACGCTTGTCATCATAGCAAGAGAACCAAAAGCTGTCGAAACCATATCGCTCATTACGTCGCCGTCATAGTTCTTACAAGCCCAAATAAATCCGCCGTCGCTACGAATAACTCTGGCTACTGCGTCGTCAATTAAGGTATAGAAATATTCTAATCCTAATTTTTCAAATTCTGTCTTATAGGTCGATTCGTAGATATCTTCAAAAATCTTTTTAAAAGCGCCGTCATATTTCTTGCTGATTGTTTCTTTGGTTGCAAACCACAAATCTTGTTTGCTTTCGATTGCAAATTTGAAACAAGAGTGAGCAAAAGAGATAATTGAACTATCTTTATTGTGCATACCTTGTAGCACGCCTGCGCCCTTTAATTTAGCAACTTCAACTTCGGTAACTTTACCGCTATCGCCAACAAATCTAAGGGTGGCAACTCCGCCTTCTTCTGTTCTAATTTCCGAAGCCTTGTATACGTCGCCGTAAGCGTGTCTTGCTATTGTGATAGGTTTTTTCCAGGTTTTTACTACGGGTTTAACACAGTTAATTGTAATTGGAGCACGGAAAACTGTGCCGTCAAGTATTGAACGGATAGTGCCGTTTGGGCTCTTCCACATTTCTTTAAGATTGTATTCCGACATTCTTGCAACGTTAGGAGTAATTGTGGCGCATTTAACCGCAACGCCATACTTCTTTGTTGCATTTGCAGAATCTACCGTAACTTGGTCGTTTGTGCGATCTCTTTCTTGTAAGCCTAAGTCGTAATAATCAACTTTAAGGTCTACAAAGGGAAGGATTAACTCATCTTTAATCATCTTCCACAAAATTCTGGTCATTTCGTCCCCGTCCATTTCAACTAAGGGTGTGGTCATTTTGATTTTCATAAATATCTCCTATTTTTTTGCGTTGATAGCTGCATAATAGTTCATTAGGCAACCTTCTAGCAATATTGTTTTTTCGTCTTGGGTTAAATTTGCAACGTGAAGCATAATATCTTTGGCTATTCCGTTTGTAATAACCTTAGCTGGAATATTAGCGTTACCTTGTTCAATCGCTTGCCTTACGTTGGGAACGTAAATATAATCGCCTACATTGTACTCAAATGGAACATCTTTGTCAATGGTAAAAGGCACAATGCCCCAGTTAATACAGTTGCTTCTATATCTCTTGGTAGCGTATTCGTAACAAATATTAGCGTCGCCGCCGAGAACTTTTTGCGAGCTTGCGGCTTGTTCTCTTGCCGAACCGTCGCCGGGCTTATTGGCAAATATACAAGAACCATAAGAAGTAGCCTTAACTAATTCGTCGGCGTTACCAACGGTATTTAAAGCGTTAATTATGCTTTGGTCGACATTGCCGGCTCGTCTTGCCCTGTCGGCGTCTTGAACCTTCTTGCTACGAGCTACGTATTGAGGTTCTCTTCTGCCTAACGCAAAAGTTGCAAGTTTAAGAGGATTAGAGCGGTAAGAACTTGTTTCGCCCGAAGGAATAAGCTCGTCTGTTGTTGTAACGGGGTCGTGTATTACAGCTACAAGGTTGAGCAACATATTTTGCGATAACGCATACATTTTAGGCCAGTCGGTAATATTTGGTCCAAGTTTAAGTTCGACAGAATTATCTGCCTTCTTGTAACCATTATAAACTCTCTTTGCATAGATACTGCCGTCAAAGTGATATTTCTTCTTAGGTTGAGCGTAATCAATGTCGGTAGCGGCGGTTAAAATGCCACCGTTTGCAGCGGTTGCTGCAATACTTCTTGCATCCATTAAAGCAACCGAACTAATCTGTCCGTTTGCGGGAATACTGCCTTCTCTATTTGGGAAGTTTCTTGTAGTGTGTCTAATTGAAAGAGCATTGTTTGCGGGAACGTCGCCTGCGCCAAAACAAGGACCGCAGAACGAGGGTTTAATCACTGCGCCGGCTTCTAATAAAGTTTGCGCTGTGCCGTCCTTAGTGATTGCAACTGCAACCGGCATAGAAGCTGGATAAATTGACAAACTGAAATAATCGTTGCCTGTTGAAGCATTTTTAAGGATACTTGCAGATTCGGTTAAGTTATCATATAGTCCGCCTGCGCAACCTGCGATAATGCCTTGGTCAACTACTACTTTGCCATCTACAATCTTGTCGCATAGGTTATATTGGACTTTGTCGCCAAATTTCTTTTTTGTACTTTGGTCAAGTTCGGCAAACAATTCGGCTGCGTGTTCTTGCACATAGTGAATTGTATAAGCGTTTGAAGGGTGGAAAGGTAGAGCTATCATACATTCTTCGGTAGATAGGTCAATCTTAATTACCGAGTCGTAGTAGCAAATATCGCCTTGTTTAAGTTCGGCGTAGTCTTCTTTCTTGCCGTGCTCAATGTAATAGTCTTTAACAACGTTATCGGTTACCCAAATCGAAGATAAGCAAGTTGTTTCGGTTGTCATAACGTCAATGCCATTTCTAAAATCAATAGGAAGTTTAGCTACTCCCGGTCCTGCAAATTCTAACACCTTGTTATTTACAAAACCATTCTCAAATACGGCTTTAACAAGAGAAATTGCAATATCGTGAGGTCCAACGCCCTTCTTAACCTCGCCTTCAAGCCATACTAACACAACTTGGGGAGCGTCAACGTCATAAGTATTTTTAAGTAATTGTTTAACAAGTTCCGGACCGCCTTCGCCTATGCCCATTGTGCCTAATGCGCCGTAACGGGTGTGGCTGTCGCTACCTAGTATCATACTACCGCATTTAACCATAGCTTCTCTTGCATATTGGTGAATAACCGATTGGTTAGCAGGCACATAGATACCACCGTACTTTTTAGCCGCCGACAGACCAAATACGTGGTCGTCTTCGTTAATAGTTCCGCCTACCGAACACAATGAGTTGTGGCAGTTGGTCATAGCGTAGGGCATTGGAAATTCGGTTAGTCCGCTTGCACGAGCAGTTTGGATAATACCTACATAGGTAATATCGTGGGACATTAAACAGTCAAAAACGATATTTAACTTGTTGCTTAGCCCGGACATATTGTGCTTGCGAAGAATTTGATACGCTAAGGTATTCTCCCTCGCCTCTTGCGGAGTGGGTAAGCCCTCTCCTTCTTCAATAAGGGTTTTACCATTTTTTAAGTATGCGCCCTTTTCTAACAGTTGAATCACAGTGTAATTCCTCCTAAATATAATACAAAATATTGTTTTTATATATCAAGCTTATAGCTTGTTATTCTTATACTTTAATTTATCTTGTCTAATAAAGGTAATATTCTATCTAACTTTTAAAGCGTAATAAATTTATATTCCTTTAACTTGTAACAAAGTAAGGTTAAACTTAACATATCTGCGCTACCGCCTCCGCTGATGTTAGCTTTAATAAATTCTTGGTCAAGCTTTGTTACCTTTGCTAAGTCAAAGTCTTTGAGCGCTTGACTAGCTATTACCCTGACTTGGCTTGCTACTACGTCGCCTACCCTATAACAAATGTTTGTGTCTGTAAGTTGCGACATAGCGTAAAGCAGAACTTTAATTTTACCGACATTGTTTACTTCGCCTAAAATTGCAAGGGAATTGGTTAAATAGTCAAAATAGCCCTCTTTTGCTTGCTCAAAAGCTCCGCTAACTTTGTATTTATCTTTTACTACTTGCCCGTGCGAATTAGCCTTAGTGGCAAGTTTGCTCAGTTGGTCGACTAACTTCTTTATAGTGTCGCAAACATTACTAAGAGTGTTGCTAATACCGTTTGCCCTGTTATAACTAACCGAACAAACAAGTAACCCTAGACAAAATATTGCGCCCTTATGAGTGTTTATGCCCAAAGTTGCGTCAAGCATAGTTTGTTCAATCTCAATTCCGCAAGTTTTTGCTCGCTTGGCAACTTCGACAAGGTCGGCGGAATTAGATATAACCACATATTTAGCAAACTCTTTGCTAATCGCCTTAATGCTAGATACAAAAGTATCGTAATTCATATCGGCGTGCGCTCCCGAATTAGCTCGGTCAACTAAACCGGGCTTAGGGGTAGTGTCAAGTTCTTCTTGCAAAGCCCAAAAAACGGCGTCTACTACGCTACAAGAAAAATTATCTTGCATAGTCTGCGTCGTGTGAAACAAGAAAGTCATAGGTTGACTGCGGAACTAATTGCTTGATTGTTTCAAAATCGTTTTTGGCGAATAACTCTCTTACGTAACTTGCGCTAATTGGCTTGTCGTTTAATTTAAGCCGTTCTATAACCTTACACTCAATGTTGTGTTTAGCTAACACTTCTTGCATAATCTCATTGTAACTACACAAAAAAATTTCTCGCTCGCTACCCACGAAACGCTTGGTAATATTTAAAGCGGGCGCTATATGTTTACAAAATATATCTAAATCTAGTTGCATTTGGTTACGGGCAACTATCAAATTGTCTTTAAGAAAGTACGAGGGGAAAGTAGCTGCGGAAATAATATATTCGCTACCTTGGTGTACTATTACGTTAGGCAAGTGACTTATTCCTTGTCTAACAAGCCTAAGTCTGTCGTCAAATCTAAACTTGCTTAAATCTTCGCTAACTACAAAGACGTGTAGAAAATCTACAAGTTTGCTTGCTTGTTCGATTAAATATAAGTGACCGTTAGTAAAAGGATTGCAGTTTACTACCACAGCTCCGCTTACGCCGTTTTTACTATACGGACGCAAACTCTGGGCGTAATCGTCTATTCCATAGTGATTACTTTCAAGCAGTATTGCCTGCGAAGAACTCCCTACAACGTAAAAAGCAAGACTAGTAAACACTTGTTTGTACATAGGTTTTGTAAATACAAAAATGTTGCCGTAGCCTTGTAGTTTAATTTTTTGTCTTAGACAAGATACTAACTTGTTTGTCAAAGATTGCTCTCTAAGCTCTTGGTCAATGGCTACGCATTTTATAACATTTTTGTATGTTCCGCCTCCGCCGACTAACCTTTCGCCATCAAAAAGCCCCACGTAACAGTCTAATGTTTCGGGGCTTAAATCGTTAGCTATGAGGAAAGACTGTACCTTATTTAAGGTACGTTTTGCACTTATGGGCATATCTCTTAACTCATAATTGTCAAACACTGGCTTTCCTTTTTATTTATATGCTGATATAATATTTTCTATTTGTTGATTAAGTTGGCTAATGCTGTGAACTTTTGCCCTTGCGCACTCGCAAGCGGGATTGTCGCATAGCAAACATTTGCGTTTAGCGTAACCTATACTTTCCCTTGACAAAGGAATAAAGTTTTTACCGATTACGTCAATATCAAATAGCCTGCCTAATTTGTGATTTTCTTCTATTGCGGTAGTAAGTTTCTTAACGGCAACTTCCTCTAAATCGACTACAAACAAGGACTGAAACCCTGTTGGGTCGTCGTCGACTTGTTTAAAAACAATTAGGTCTTTAAAAGTTTGCTCTATTGTTTCTACGCCAACTTGCCCTACAAAAGTCGAATTGCTTGATTGCTTATTACTTCCAACGGCAAGGACGGTAAACGATATTACCGTCTTGCCATATTTTTGAATTAATTGTCGTTGCAAGCTTTGCCTTGCGTCTTTGCTGGCTAGTATTTGTTGTAAACTGACCAAACTATTCCTCAACCGCCTTAATTTGATAAATTAAATCAAGTATTGCATTGTCCGGACTTGTAACTACGCCGACAACCTTGTCGCCAAAGGGTAGTTCGTCGGGCTTGCCGAGAATTTTCTCCGCCTTTGCTTTAAGGTCTTCGATAGATACAATTTTAATGCCGGCTTTTTTAAGTCTTTTTGCAACTTCGGGTCTAGCGGGATTAACCGCTACGCCTTGGTCGGTGACAATTACGTCTACAAACGAACCCGGCGTGATTAACGTCGTAACTTTTTCAACTACGCAGGGAATTCTACCTCTTGTTAAAGGACAAAGCACTATTGATAATGCAGCTCCGCAAGCAGTGTCGGGGTGACCGCCTATTGCCCCTCTAATTACGCCGTCGCTACCCGTTAGAACGTTTACGTTAAAGTTAACGTCAACTTCAAGAGCCGACAACATAACTACGTCTAACCAGTGAATAGCCGAACCTTGTTGATAAGGGTTAGCGTAAATATTAGCGCATATTTGTTGGTGGAAACGGTTATTTTTAAGCGAACGCGCGGCAACCATATCAAAACTTTGTACATCAAGCAATTTGCCGATAAGCCCTTCTTCGTGAAGTTGAACCATGTGGCTTGTAATTCCGCCAAGAGCAAATCTAGCTTTGACATTTTTGCGAATCATAGCTTCTCTAATATATTGAGTGCAAGCAAGGCTAGCTCCGCCCGAACCGGTTTGTAGAGAGAAACCATCATAGAAGAAACCGCCAAACTCAACTACTTGCGCAGCTGTTTGGGCAATTAAAATATCGTGAGGATTTTTCGTTTCTTTGATTGCGCCGGAAGCTATCTTGGTTGCGTCGCCAACTTCTTCTACGCTTACAATATAGTCAACGTGTTTCTCGCTAATTGCAACCGGTACATTGGGGTAAGCTACCAAACTATCGGTTAAAATAATAACCTTGTCGGCATATTCGGCGTCTACTTTTGCATAGCCTAAGCTACCGCAAATAGACTTCTCTTTTTCACGACTGTAACCGTTAGCGTTGCCTAAATAGTCGCAAGAAGATGCGCCGATAAACGCTAGGTCAATGTGGAGTTGTTTGTTTGCAATAGCAGCCGCTCTACCGCCGTGCGAACGGAAAATAACGGGATTTTCCATTAAGCCGTGTGAAATTGCCTCGGCAAGTTCGCCTCTTAGTCCGCTAGTTTGAATTCTTGTCACAACGCCGTTTTGTATATGTTTAATTAACGGACTGTGAACTTCGCTTAACGAAGAAGGAGCGATTTGTAAATTTTTAAAGCCCATACCGGCGAGTTTATCCATAACCATATTGAGAATTTTGTCGCCGTTTCTAAAATGGTGGTGGAAAGAAATTGTCATACCGTCTTTAAGCCCTGCGCTCTTAATTGCGCTTTCAAGGTCGGTAATTTTACCGCATTTGGTTTGTAATTCTAACCTTGGGGTAAAATCTCTCTTTATTGTATTGCTATTCCAGTTATCTTCATATATTGGCATATCTAATTGCTTAGATAATTTAGCCTCGTCAAGTAATTTATCCATAATTTAAATATCCTCCTCTAACATACCGCACGCCTTAGCAAGTTCGATACATCTTTGCGCCCTAATTACTACGGGCTTGTCAACCATTTTGCCATTTAGGCTGATAACTCCGCTACCACGAGCCTCTGCTTCCTTGATTGCATACATTATGCGACCGGCTTTTTCAAGCTCTTTTTCGGTGGGAGCAAATATGCGGTGAATAACGCTAATTTGTCTTGGGTTGATTATGCTCTTGCCGTCAAATCCTAGTTGTTTAATCAACGTAACTTCTTTTTCAAAAGCGTCCATATCGTTGAGGTCCGAAAATACTGTGTCTAATGCGTCAATTCCGGCTGCTCTTGCGGCTACTACGATAGTTTGTCTTGCAAGAAGAAGCTCAGTCCCCTCTTTGCTACGATTTGTCTTTAAGTTTGCCGAGTAGTCTTCTGCGCCTAAGGCAATGCCCATCATTCTATTTGAAGCGGTAGCGATTGCATAAGCGTTAATTACGCCCAAAGCGCCTTCTATCGCAGCCATTATTCTTGTTTTGCCAACGGGAACGCCGATTTCTCTTTCAACTGTTTCAATTTCTCTTTCAACGTCGACTACGTCTTGGGCTGTTTCGGTCTTGGGCATTCTAATAACTTGCACGCCGGCTGAAACCATAGCTCTAATATCCATAACGCCATAAGGAGTGTTGAGAGGATTAATTCTTACAACAAGCTCGGTGTTGCCATAATTAATAGTTTTAAGCGAATTGTAAACAAGTAGTCTTGCAGCGTCTTTTTCGTGCATCGTAACCGAGTCTTCTAAGTCAAACATTAGCGAGTCTGCGCCATAAATATGGGCGTCTTGCATCATACTTGGATTATTGCCCGGAACGAACATCATAGTCCTTCTTAATCTTTCCATAATATTCCCCCTACCACTTAAAGCAAGATTTATCGTCGCCACGCAATACTGCGGCTTGAACCCTTGCTTTGATAGTGCAGTCAAGCGCCCCTTTATCGGTCGCAACTACTTGCACGCCGTCAACGCCCATTTCTTTGAGAGTAGACGAGATAACGCTTTTAATTTTCTTACCAAATTGATGGGCAACAATGCTATCAAGCTTAATGCTAATTCCACTTGTAGCAACAGGCGCAATTTCAATGTAAATATCGCCTGATTCGAGTGTGCCGGCAGATGATTTTTTCATTTTTTATCTCCATTTATTTATAATAGTTGATAATATTTTTTATTTTCTTATAAGATTTGGTTAATATCGACAAATTTAAACCAGCGAATCTATTATAGTCTACTTTGCCTTTTATTTCAACCCTTCTATAACATATTTTTCAACCTATTTGCTCATTTTTACATATTTTCAGCTATTTTTCACAGACACGTAGAATTGCATTGACTATATTTTTTAAATTAAATTAGCCTAGTTTAAACCTTTAATATTTTGCAAGTAAAACCCAAAATATTTTGCAAATTATATTAATTTGTGGTAAAATAATAATATGAATATTTATGGAATGGAAAAATTATCCCTTGTGGATTTTGACTCTTACACGACTTGTACTTTGTTTACGGCGGGCTGTAATTTTGCTTGTCCTTTTTGTCACAATTCTTCGCTTGTGCAAGGCAAGGACTTAAACAAAATTGATACAACCTATATTTTTGACTATTTAAAGAAACGCAAACATTTGCTTGACGCAGTTTGTATAACCGGAGGCGAGCCTACGCTAAACAAAGATTTGCCGGAATTTATCGCTAGCGTAAAAGAGCTAGGTTATATTGTCAAACTTGATACAAACGGCGCAAACCCGACTATGCTACTTGACTTGATAAAAAACAACCTTGTCGATTACGTAGCTATGGACATCAAAAACAGTCTTGAAAAATATCCTCAAACTTGTGGCGTAAAAAATGTAGACACGCTAAAAATTAAAGAAAGCATAGATATCTTACTTTCTAATGCGGTAAATTACGAATTTAGAACAACGCTAGTTAAGCAATTCCATACCGAGCAAGATATGCTAGATATTTCTAAATTAATTAAAGGCGCAAAGAAATATTGCTTGCAACAATTTGTCGGCAATGAAAATTGTATAGACACCACTCTTTGCCCCATTGATAAAGATACCGCCCAAACTTACGCCGACTTATTAAAAACTTCAATTAAAGAAGTACTACTAAGGGGCTACTAATAGTCTTCATATTACCAGTAACGCTAAAAACCTATAACGACAAGCGGTTGATTAGTTTTTACAAATCTTGCTTGACAAGTAACGCCGACGGTAGCGTAGACAAGATAGTTGACTTAATTTAAATAATCTTATAAACAAAAAAATAGAGAGAAATTATCTCTCTATTTTTGTTTGTTGACAATTAAATATTATTTAGTATTATCTACAATCGCTTGGGAAGATTACTGCAAGCGTGCCTGCTCCGCAATGAGCGCCTATTACAGGTCCAACAATAATCGTCCTTACGTTTGCTTTGCCCTGCGTTGCTTGCTCGACTAACGCTTTAAGTTCTTCCGCCCTACTCAAACAATCGGCGTGCATTACCCAAACGTCATATTTGTCAAGATTAGTCGCATACTTGCCTACTTGTTCGGCTAGGTGACGAGCAACCATCTTGTTGCCTCTAACCTTATTCATAACTTGAAGTTTACCTAATTCGTTGACTTTTATTATTGGTTTAAGATTAAAGAAAGTGCCTAGCGTTGCGGCGGTTGAAGAAAGTCTACCTCCACGTTTAAGGTGGTGTAAGTCGTCTACCGAGAAGAAAGTCTTAACTTCTTTGGTAAAATGTTGCAAAAACTCTAAAACTTCTTGGTCGCTTGCCCCGCTATTTTTAAGTTTCATTGCGTAATAAACTTGTATGCCTGCGCCTATTGAAATAGATAAAGTATCAAAATAAGTAAATTTACGTTCGGGATACTTTAACAGCAGTTTGTCTACCGCCTTGTGCATAAAGTCAAATGTTGCTGACATTTGCGAAGAAAAGGCGATGTAAAAAATATCTTCCCCCTTAGCAAAAATCGGTTCAAAATAGTCTGTGTAGATATATTCATTAAGAGCTATCGTTGTGGGCGTAGCGCCCTCACGAATTCTTTTGTAAAAGTTGTCAAAGTCGGTTTCTTTGCCGAAGTCATATAAATACTCTTTGCCGTCTAAAACATACGGCATCTTGATTACATTGATGCCTAATTCTTCGACATCGGTGTACCAAAGCTCGCAATCGGTGTCGCAAAAATATCTTGTCGCCATACTTAAAAAATTCTCCTTTATTATATTATTCTATGCCAAACATTCGTTTGAGCAGAGGTCTATTCATATTATCTAAATCAAATAGTATAAATATGTCAATGCAATTAAACACGCTATCTATATAAACTTGATTGCTTATCTTTGCGCCTAAGGCGGCGTAAGCCCTGATTAACGGAGGAGTTTCTTGCTTAGCCTTTTGCAAATCTATGTCTTGTCTTGCAAGCCGAGGCAAGGCAAAAGATGGATATAAGGCGTCGACTAAAAATTGCGGGCTAACCAAATTATTATAATAGAAATTTGATAGCGAATTTTTATACAGTTCGACATCTTGACTATGGTAGCTTGCCGTGCCAAACAAATAGCGTATGCCGTAGTATTTGCTGTATTCCATAAGCCCAGTCCACAACAATTTAAGCACAATACTATTGCGGTAATCGGGGTGCACGACAGCTCTACCTACCTCCATAATATTTTGTTCGTGATATATCTTGCCCAAATTAAATTCCAGCTTGGTAAAGTAATCGATATTGTATTTAACGCAATTACAATGAGTAAGAAGTCTATACGTGCCGACGACTTTGCCGGAGTTATCGTCAATTACAATGAGGTGGTCGCAATACTTGTCTTGTTCGCAGTTATCGGTTAAAATGTCGGTGCGTGTTGCGTTAAATGAAAGTAATAAGTACTTGTATCGTAGCTCCTGAGCTTGGGTTAGCTCGTCTATGGTCTGCGCAAGTTTGAGCGTAAACCCTAAATTTTTAACTGTATAATCTTGCATTATTACCTCTTTGTTATTTATTTAGCGCCTATCTTCGGTATTTAATTATAACAGCAAAAAACCTTTAATACAAGTCCCTTGACATAAATATTTATTATTAGGAAAGCAATACTCACACAATTTTCACGGCTTTGAGTTTGACTACAAAAATATAATGTGTTAAAATGTAGATATAAATAATATTAGGGGGAAATGTAATGAAAATCTTTATTGTAGGCGCAAAAAGAACGGCTGTTGGAAGTATGCTCGGCGGTTTAAAAAGTTTACCTGCAAGCGAACTCGGCGCTATTGTAGTTAGACAACTTCTTGCAGATACAAGTATTAGCGCTTCAGTAATTGACGAAGTAATCGTGGGCAACGTGCTAAGCGCAGGACAAGGACAAGGCGTTGGCAGACAAGTTGCAATCAAGGCGGGAATTCCCGATACCGTACCGGCGTATGCCGTAAGTATGGTTTGTGGTAGCGGTCTTAAAGCCATAAGTAACGCTTATGCGCAAATTAAAGCAGGGCTTGCTAACTGCATAATTGCAGGTGGCGCAGAATCTATGTCACGTGCTCCTATGCTTATTCCTTGTTCGGTTAGAACAGGCACTAAGATGGGAGACTTTAATATAGTAGACCACATGATATTTGACGCTTTAACCGATGCTTATTCGGGCGTACACATGGGAATCACCGCCGAAAACATCGCTAAAAAACACAATATTACTCGTAAAATGCAAGATGACTTTGCATATCAATCGCAACAAAAAGCAATTAAAGCCGTAGACGGCGGAGTATTTGACAAAGAAATAGTTCCTATCACAATTAAAGAGAAAAAGAGCGAATATGTTTTTGCTCGTGACGAACACCCAAATCGCACTTCAACGCCTGAAAAACTTGCTAATCTTCGTCCCGCATTTGACAAGGCAGGCTCGGTTACTGCCGGCAACGCTTCGGGTATTAACGACGGCGCAGCCTTTGTAATGGTAGCAAGCGAACAAGCGGTTAAAGAATATAATCTTACGCCTCTTGTAGAGATAGTCAGCGTTGGTCAAGGCGGAGTTGACCCACAAGTAATGGGGCTAGGTCCTGTTCCCGCAATTAGACAAGTCTTGAAGAATGCAAATATGACTCTTGATCAAATGGAATTAATCGAACTTAACGAAGCTTTTGCAGCTCAATCTTTGGGCGTTATCGCCGAACTTGTCGAAGAACACAAGATTGATAGAACCAAACTTATGTCAAGGACAAATATCAACGGCGGAGCTATCGCTCTTGGTCACCCTGTTGGAGCGTCGGGCAGTCGCATATTGGTAACCCTTATTTACGAACTACTTTCAAGCGATAAACAAGTCGGGCTTGCCTCGCTATGTATAGGTGGCGGTATGGGCGAAGCTATGATAGTTAAAAAAATCTAATACAACTAAACTAATTTAAAAAATTATTAATCTATGGAGGTCTATATGAAACTAAACGGTAAAGTCGCCATCGTTACGGGAGGCGCAAAAGGTCTTGGTCAAGCTATGGCAGAGTTGTTCGCAGAAGAAGGCGCTAAGGTAATAGCTTGCGACGTAATGGACTTAACTTATTCAAACCCTAATGTTGAGGGTTATAAACTTAACGTAGCCGACAGCGCAAACTGCAAAGAGTGCTTTGACTATGTAATGGGCAAATACGGCAAAATTGACATTCTTGTAAACAACGCAGGTATCACTCGTGATGGTATGACACGCAAGATGACAGACGAAATGTGGAATCTTGTAATTAGTGTTAACCTAACCGGCGTATTCAATTTAACAAGACTAATTGGACCGCAAATGGAAGCTAACAATTATGGCAGTATTATCAACATTTCTTCGGTAGTTGGCGAATACGGTAACATCGGTCAAGCAAATTATGCAGCTACAAAGGCAGGCGTAATTGGTTTAACCAAGACTTGGGCAAAAGAATTTGCACGTAAGGGCGCAAACGTTCGTGTAAACGCTATCGCTCCCGGCTACACCTTAACCGATATGTTAAAGACTGTTCCGCAAGATTTACTCGATAAATTTGCAAGTTTGACAATGTTAGGCAGACTTGGTCAACCTATCGAAATTGCAAAAGCCGCATTGTTCCTAGCTAGCGACGATTCGTCTTACGTAACCGCTCAATTACTAAGCGTAAACGGCGGTATGCGTCTATAATTCTAGCAAATTAACATTTAAACAAATAAAAATAGAGTTAAATTAATTTTTAACTCTATTTTTTTAGTTTTGTTTTACATTTTTTATCTTGTTTATATAATTTTTTTTAATAAGTAGGTTAACTGACTTTTTACTACAATTAATATACCCTTAAACATATTTAGATAAATTTGATAACGTCGCTCTTGCCTTGTCTAATTCTAGACAAGAGTAATTAATTATAAATTCGTGTTCTAGCTTAGGCAAATTATGATAAAAACTGCTAACGGCAACTAATCTAATACCGCAGTAACTTGCCTTACTAATTACCTCTTGGTCGCTTAAAGCGGTACTGAGCCTAATTATGAAGTGAAGCCCTGAGTTCTGCTCGGTAATAGTTACCTTCTGCTTAAAAATATCTTTGATTATATTAATAATACCATCTCGTTTTGCCTTATAAATTTTTCTCATTCGATTTATATGCTGTTCAAAATATCCTTTATCAATAAATTTAGCTAGCGCAAGCTGTTCAAAGCTTGACACCGAACACGAATAAAAGTTAAATAACGCTTGATACTTTTCTACAAGCTGTTGAGGCAGAGCCATAAAACTTATTCTAAGCGAGGGCGAAATAGTCTTGGTAAAAGTGTTCATATAGATTACTTTGCCGAAATTGTCTATGCTTTGTAGAGTAGGAATAATTTTCCCTACGTGACGAAATTCGCTGTCGTAGTCGTCCTCTATTATATAACGGTTAGATTGTTGGTTTGCCCAGTTAAGCAGTTCGGTTCTTCGCTTAATAGACATAACTATGCCTGTTGGAAAGTGATGGTTTGGGCTGATATGGGCTATATTTGCCTTGCTTGCGATTAGTTCTTGCAAGTTAATTCCGTCGCCGTCAAGACTGATGTGTTTGCACGTTATGCCTTCAAGCTCGTAAGATTTGCCTATATTTAAATAGCCGGGTTCTTCTAATGCAAAGACGCTACCCTTAAAAAATTTTGAAAGCGTATTGTAAAAATGTTGACTGCCTGCGCCTATAAAAATTTGCTTTTCTTCGACGTTAATACCTCGCATACGATAGAGCAATTTGGCGATTGCGTTTCGCAAAGCAAAACAGCCTTCGAGGCAAGGGGCTTCAAGACCCTTGCCTTCGCTTAATGTTTCCCTTATTTGTCTTGACCACACAGAAAAAGGAAATTTGTCTTGACTAATTGAGTTTGCCGAAAAATCTACGGCAAAGCCAACTTTTTCTTGTTTTTTTGAGCTGACAAAGGGAACTGATGCAATTTTAATAAACTCAACTTGCTCGACAAAATAGCCTTTTCTTAACAAACTCTTTATATATCCTTGTTCGAGTAGTTCGGCGTAAGCGTTCTGTACTGTCATAACGCTTACTTTTAAACGTTCGCTAAGTTCTCGTTTAGAGGGTAACTTTTGCCCTGCGATTAATTTTCCGCTTGTTATATCGTCTTTAATACATTCGTACAAATACATATAAAGCGATTTATCTTTTCTCAGCTCGATGTCGTAAGTTAACATTTTTTCTCTCCTGATTAATTTAACTAAAATATCTAATCTGGTATTATAAAATATAATCGAAATGGGTATTTGATTAATACCATTAATGTATTATACTAAAAGAAAAAATATATGTCAAGGAGCAAAATATGAATCAAAAACAATTATTTAACAAAAAATTAGCCGAACAGCTTAGAGGCGGAGTTATTATGGACGTAACTACCAAAGAGCAAGCTATTCTAGCCCAAGAAGCAGGCGCAGTAGCGGTAATGGCGCTTGAAAGAATACCAGCCGACATTAGAGCGGTTGGCGGAGTTTCCCGAATGAGCGACCCGAAGATGATTAGAGAAATACAATCTGCCGTAACTATTCCGGTAATGGCGAAATGTCGCATAGGACACTTCGTAGAAGCTCAAATATTACAAGCTATCGGCATTGATTTTATCGACGAAAGCGAAGTTCTTTCGCCAGCCGACGACAGCAATCACGTTGACAAGACACAGTTTGAAGCTCCCTTTGTATGCGGTGCGAGAGATTTAGGCGAGGCGTTAAGAAGAATTAGCGAGGGCGCTTCTATGATACGCACAAAAGGCGAGGCAGGTACAGGCGACGTTATACAAGCCGTAAGACATTTAAGAAAAATAAATTCGCAAATTAAACAAGTAGTCGTAGCAAGTCGTGACGAACTGTTTGACCTTGCCAAAGAATTGCTTGCCCCCTATGAACTACTTCTTCAAGTGCATTCAACCGGCAAACTACCCGTAGTTAGTTTTTCAGCAGGCGGAGTTGCAACTCCGGCAGACGCAGCTCTTATGATGCAATTAGGCGCAGAGGGCGTATTTGTAGGTAGCGGAATATTTAAGTCCGGCAACCCCAGTTTAAGGGCAAAAGCCATAGTTCAAGCCGTAGCAAATTTCAAGGACGCTAAACTAATCGCCGAATTGTCCTCAAATTTAGGAGAAGCTATGGTGGGAATCAACGAAAGCGAAATAGCTATTCTTATGGCTGAACGGTAAAAAATAATATAAAGTTTAACAAAAGCTAGTAATTAAATATAATCGTTTAAATTATAAACAAGTAAGGTCGTAGAAAAATATCTACGACCTTATAATTTATTGTTGGCGTAATATAATAATATCTTGCAAATAGCCTTAAACCTTAAAAAAATTATTCTTCGATATATGGTCTAAGCACCTGAGTAATAGCGCAATAACCGAGTATAGTAATATGTAGCCCTTCTACGGTGTATTCTTTCTTGCAAATATTCTTTTCGTCGCAAAGAGTGTCCCACATATTAATGTAGCTCAAACCTTCTTCTTTACACAATTTTTCTAATAGAGCGTTAATCTTTTGTAATTTATTAATTGTTCTTAAACCGCATACAATATGCGCCCAAAGATTCTTCCTTCTTCTTATTGGATAAGTTGAGATTACATAAACCTTAATGTTTGGGCAAGCAAGTTTAATTTGGTCGACTATTTTTTTAATATTCGCTACAATAAACGCAGGCTTCTTGCCTTGCGAAAGGTCGTTTGTGCCAATTTGAAGAAATAGCTTTGAGGGCTGTAAACCTATAACATTATCTAGCCTTGCAAGTAGGTTTGCCGTGGTGTTGCCGGCAATACCACGATTGTAAATTGTTGGCACGTCGATAAACTCTTGAAGCGGAAAAAAGTCGGTCAAGGAGTCGCCGAAGAACACAATTTCCCCCTTTTTAGCAGATTTGTTGATTAAATTATAAGAATTTGCACGATTGACTTCCATACTTTTGATTACGCACAAATAAACTATAAGCAAGATTAAACAAAAACCAAAAGCGGAAACCAAGACAATATTTAAAACGTTCATAAGTTACCCCCACTAAAAATTCATTCTTTTATTATATAGCAAAACCCGACTTTACGCAATAGCAATTAAAATATTAATCAATTTTTTATCTAAGATATTTACTTATCTACGCTATTGTGATAGTGTAATAAGTAGTTTTACTAACTTAGGAGAATAAGAAATGAATCACCAAGGTCATAGAGAAAGAGTAAGGGCAAGATTTCTTAGCGAAGGGCTTAAAAACTTTAAACCGCACAGCGTTGTCGAAATGATGTTAATGATGCTTATCCCCTACAAAAATGTAACTGAAATTGCCGACGACCTTCTTGAAAAATTTGGCAACCTTACCGCAATATTCAATGCGCCCGTACCTAACCTTATGCAAATAGACGGCATAAACAGAGTTACCGCAATCAACATCAAATTTATTGGCGAATTCCTCGAATACTACTACCTATCTAAAAAAGACGACCTAGCTATACTCTCTACCGCCGACATATACGATTACTCACGCTATATGCTTGATAACAGCAAAAACGAATGTTTGTTTGTAGTATGCCTTGACAGTTCGTGCAAAATTGTGGGAAAATACGAATATAAGAGCGACAATCAACATCAAGTTATAGTCAATTTTAAGGAATTGATAGAAAAGATACTTAATGTCGGCGCAGTAAAAGTCTTTGTGGCGCACTCTCACTTGCTTGGAAACTGCGCGCCTAGCCAAAAAGATATTTCTTTTACCCGCAGGCTATTTATAGCTTTAAACGCTCTTGACGTAGCCTTAGTCGAACATACAATTTTTGGCATAGACGGTTCGTTTAGTTTTTATGCAAACGGGCTACTAGACGAATTTAGACAAATTCTAGCCAAACTATAACGATTACTTTAATATAGCAAAATGTTAAAGCATAAGCGTTAATTACCTTTAACTGAAAAATATTTAATGGAAGTACGACACATTGAACAAATTACCTCAATACTCTAATTGCGAATTGCTTTGCCCCGCAGGCGATAAACTTGCCTTCTTTTCTGCAATAAATAATGGCGCAGACGCAATCTATCTTGGGCTTACGCAATTTTCCGCGCGACAAAAAGCCACAAACTTCGATATTGATAATCTAGATTACTACCTTTGTTATGCTCACAACTTAGGCGTAAAAATCTATATAACGCTTAACACCTTAATAAAAGACACCGAAGTAAGTCAATATCTTGAACTTGCAAGGCAGGCGTATCAAAAAGGCGTAGACGCTTTTATCGTACAAGATATTTTTTTAGCAAAGGAAATTGCTAAACTTTGCCCGAATATAAGCCTACATCTATCTACGCAGGGCGGAACTTGTAACGTCGAGGGGGCAAAATTAGCAAAGGCTATGGGCTTTAATCGAATAATCGTCGCAAGAGAAACACCTATTGAAGAACTTGCTCTAATGACTAAAATTATCGACACCGAAGTATTTACGCAAGGCGCTCTATGTTCTTCAATATCAGGTCAATGCTTATTTAGTAGCGTTGTAGGCGGAAATAGCGGTAACAGAGGTCTATGCAAACAACCGTGCCGACAATTATACAGCCTAGATAATAGCCCGCCTAACTATGCGTTAAGCCTTGCGGACTTATCGGTAGGAGAAGATATAGAAAAGTTTGCAAATATCGGCGTAAAAAGTTTTAAAATCGAGGGCAGGCTTAGAGGCGTTGACTATGTCGCTTCTAGCGCAAAATACTACTCTT
The DNA here is from genome assembly GCA_036654455.1 of Clostridia bacterium. Taxonomy (NCBI): domain Bacteria; kingdom Bacillati; phylum Bacillota; class Clostridia; species Clostridia bacterium. The sequence goes on from JAVVRZ010000002.1 coordinate 165,882, forward strand.
GTATTATGCGTGGACTTGACGCTAAACAGGCTTATCTAGATATGCAAAGTTGTTATTGCAGAGGCGAATATACCAAAGGGCTAGCTTTTGGGCAAAATAAAGATTTGTTTGCTCACCTTTCGCAAGGACATATAGGACGAGAAATAGGGTTGGTTAGTAAAGTCGGCAATTTTTGCGTAATTTCTACAAAAGAAAAATTTAAAACTAACGATTGCTTTAAACTACTTCGTCAAGGCAAAGAAAGCGGAACAGGCGTCTTTTTGCAACAAACAAACGACTTAATAATTAAATATAACGGCGACATTAAGTTTGGCGATTCGGTAAGACTGATTAAAACTACCCTTTGCCCAAGCTTAACTAAAAAAATTGACATAACTTGCGTAATCGACTTTGAAATAAACAAACAATCAAAAGTAAGCCTTTCTTATGGCGACACAATAATTACGGTAGAAGGACAAATTCTTGAACAAGCCCAAAATCAACAACTGACTGAGCTAAGTTTATCAACTTGTTTTTCAAAAACACAAGACTATCCCTTTAACCCAAAAATTGTAATCGAAAAGTTAGACAACGTGTTTATGCCGACTTCTAAACTTAACGAGCTAAGGCGCCTTGCGTATTTAACGCTATTTGAAAAGTTAGGCAACGTTAATAAGGCTGAAAGACTGAAAGAAATAGCGCCTACGCAAAATTTAAATTTGATAGAAATGGGCAAATTAAACACAATTTTATCTAGTTTAACTGCGGTAATCGACGACGAATTTGAAGGTTACGACAACTACGACATCGCAGTATATTTCCCCAATAATTATAAGGACAAAGACAAACTTGCTAAATTTATAAATAATACTTGTGGCAAACAAAGATATCTCTACCTTCCTAACTTTCTAACAAGCAAAGACATAGCCGTTATTGAAAAAATAATCGACAATTTTGAGGGGATATTTGTTCAAGGTTACTATGGAATAGAACTTAGCAAACGCTTAGGCAAACAACTTTTTTGCGGATTTGGCTATAATATCTTTAATACTATTTCGGCAAAATACTTAAAAGAAAGTGCGAAATATATATCGTTATCAAACGAATTAAATCTTGAAGAAAGCCAAAAAATTAAAGACGCCGTTAGCGACGCTTTTATTCAAAATATCGGTAGCTTAGAAATAATGCAATTTGCCTATTGCCCTCTGGGTAAGGACTGTGTAAATTGCGCTAAAAACGAATTTCACACGCTAATTGACAAAGATAAAAGAATAAATATTTTGCGAAGATATGAAATTTCTCAATGCAGATTTACGCTATATAATTGCTCAAATTTACTTTATAGGCAAAATGGAAATAGAATTGTTAACCTAGTCGGCATTGAAAAAAGTCTAAAAGCTAAGGTAATTTCTTGCCTTGACTCCCCCGCACAGCTGACAAACATTATGGGTAGCTACACAAGAGGACACAGTAATAAAGGCGTACAGTAGGCAAATGAGAGCCTCTAAAACGCATATTTGTTAGCTAATAAGGAAATATATACAAATTTACTGTTTCTTACCTCAACATATCTAATTAAAAAAAGTACTAATAAATATATAAAAAATTACAAAACTTTTTTTGGTTTTGTAATTTTTTTAGCAATTTTATATATAAAAATTAACTTGCATAAATAAAAAAATAAGTAAAAGTTCTATTTAAAAATTTGCTAATTAGGCTGTAAAACTAATCTAAATTACAACCGCAATAATGTTGACGATAAAGACCGTACTGCTTAGAAAGTTCGCAACTGCGCTTATATCCGTCGTTTTTAGCAAAGTCGCTACACAAAAAATTTACGTTATTCTCTTGACCTAACGTAATGCCTAACTGATTAATTAAGGTAGAATTTTTATAGGGCGAAACGGTAAGAGTAGTGCAGAAATAATCAAAACCATATTTGCTTGCATACTTAGCGGAATTTGCAAGTCTAAGCGTTAAGCAAGCTTGGCAACGGCTCCCCCCTTCTTTTTCCTGCTTGATATCGGCAACGGTAGAAAAGTATTGGCTTTGGTCGTATTCGGGTACGACAAGCTTGACTTGACTATTGTTAGCAAGGTTAAACTCAATTATAAATTTTTGTAGACAGGTTAGTCTAAGCAAGTATTCTTCTTGCGGTAATATATTAGGATTGTAAAAATATAACGTGATGTCAAAGTGGTCTACAAGACTCTCTATAACTGCGCTTGTACAAGGGGCGCAACAAGAATGAAGTAGCAACTTCGGTCTTGTCGTCAACTTGGAAATAGTTTTAAGTAGAATATTTTGATAATTAATTTTGTTCATTTTTTAAAAAAACTTAGCCTCTTTAATTTTTTGTTTTTGCCTATGTAACCGTCAATTTTTGCCTTGCTAATTTTTGTATTTTACTTACTTGTTTTGTCTTGTTCTTTACTTTGTTTATTGTTTTTTGCGTTCTTTTGTTTTGCTCTTTACTTTGTTTATTGTTTTTTGCGTAGGACAAATTCGGCTACGACATTAGGTTTGTCAGCTACAAAAGTTTTGAAATAGTAAGTCTTGACATCGCCTTTTTCAACCGAGTACGAATAAATATCAATAGGACTATTAAGGGGCGCTTCGGCAATATAGTGAAAGGTCATTTCGATAGGGTTAAATAAATCTCGGTCGACACAAAAATGATACAGCATATCGGCGTAATTGGTGTTGTTAAGATGCCCGTTACAATCAATCTGCCCATACATAACGTTGACTTGCCCAACCTTACTAAATTGAGCGTTAGGCAAGGTTATACGGCGAGAAAGAGTGGTTTGTAGAGGCGGATAAGTCGAGTAATTAGATAAATCTACCTCTCCAAAAGGTACAAATCTATTCTTGGCTATTTCTAAAAGAACCCAGATACCGCTAGCCTCAGCGCAAACGACATTGTCCCGTTCAATTACATAGGAACGAATATACGTTACGCTACCCGAAAAACTAGCCCAAACTTTTACCGTTAAAACATCGTTAATCGCCATAGGGTGATAAATATTGAGATTAAATCGGCTTAATATAAAAGCGTAACCGTTGTTAAACAATTCTTGATAACTTGGACGTTGGTCTCGCATTTGTTGATTAGTAGCTTCCTGCATATACCGCACAATCGAGCTTGGGCGAGCTATAAAATTTTTATCTACGTCGTGAAGAAACACAACAAACTGGCTTGCGTACATTATCTACAACCTTCTTAATTATTATTGATATAATTATATCACTATTTTGACAAGTTTGCTAAAAAGTTTGGTGAAACTTATAATGTATAACCGTAATTACGCTGTGTTATGCAAAAATTGATAAGTTATTTTACTCTTAGTAGACCTTAGACTGAAATTTAATAAGTTATGGTTTGTATTTAACAAAATTTAGACCTAATTTAACAATATTAGCTAGGGTAACAAAGCTTAAACTATGGTAAAAAGCCCTGTATGTTTAAGTTTGCAAATTAATCTCGCCATAGTTAAGAATATGTTCTTGATTGCCTACCTTAATGACTAAGGCAAGCTCGCTTGTCAAGCTGACGGCTGTGCCGACTAAATTTACTTCGTTTTCCGTAAAAGATACGGTCTTGCCTAGCGTTATACAGCTAGCAATATAATCTTGTCTAAATTTATCTTTAACTAGGTCAAAATTATTTACCAAACTTGCAATCTTTTGAGTTAGTCGCTCGGCTAAAAGCAAAGTATTATAGCGTTTGCCTAAAAGTATTCTTATACTTGTAGCCCTGTTGGGCAAAACTGCCAAATCTTTGCTAACGTAATTGACATTGACGCCTACGCCTAACAAAACTATTCTTTGTCCACAATCTATGCTTTCACATAAAACACCGCATATTTTTTTGCCGTCTATCAGCAAATCATTAGGCCATTTAATTGAAGAAACAATATCTAGCTCGCTAAGCAATTCTTGTACGGCAAGCGAAACAAGTCCGCTAAGAATAGGTAGGGTCGAGCAATCTTGCCAAGTTGAAAAAAAAGTAAGATAAATACCCTTGCCACGCTTAGAAAGGAAGGTTCGGTCGAACCTACCCCTACCGCCTGTTTGTTTATTTGCAATTACGCAACCGCAAGTAACACCGCTTAAAGCAAGTTGTTTAGCCTGCGTCATTGTGCTAGATAGGCTCGAATAAAAAAAGCAAGGTAAAGATATACCTTGCTTGTCTTTTAAATTGTTAAGAAAAAATTTACGCATAGATTTGTTTATTATCCAAATATTGCCATTAAAAAGCCTGCCGCAACTGCCGAGCCTATTACGCCGGCAACGTTAGGTCCCATTGCGTGCATAAGCAAGTAGTTGTCGGGGTTTGCCCTTCTGCCTTCGCTATTGACCACTCTTGCAGCCATAGGAACAGCCGAAACGCCGGCAGCGCCTATCAAAGGATTAATCTTGCCCTTAGTAATTACGCACATAAGTTTGCCAAGTAGTAACCCTCCGCAGGTTGAACCGATAAAGGCAAGTAGCCCGAGTAAAATAATCTCGATTGTCTTTAATTGTAAAAACGTTGCGTATTGAGCCGTAGCGCCAACCGATAAACCTAAAAAGATTGTTACAATATTCATTAAAGAATTTTGCGCCGTGTCGCTAAGTCTTGCCATAACGCCGGATTCACGCATTAAGTTGCCAAACATCAAGCTACCTAGCAAGGGAGCTACGCTTGGAAGTAATAGACAAGTTAGAATAATAACCATAATAGGGAATATTATCTTCTCTTTCTTAGTGACTTCACGAGTTTGCTCCATTACAATAAGACGTTCTTTTTTGGTGGTAAGCAATCTCATAAAGGGTGGTTGTATAAGGGGTATTAACGCCATATAGGAATATGCCGCAATGGCGATAGGACCAAGTAACTCCGGCGCAAGAGATTTGGTTAGCCAAATTGCCGTAGGTCCGTCAGCTCCGCCGATAATGCCTATTGAAGCGGCTTGCGCTCCCGTAAAACCTAACGCAACAGCCAAAAACAAAGCTATGTAAATACCTAGTTGAGCCGCAGCGCCTAAAAGCAAATTGCGAGGGGCGGAAATTAACGGCCCAAAGTCGGTCATAGCGCCTATGCCTATAAATATCAAACAAGGGTAAAGTCCGGTCTTAACGCCGATATACATAATGTCAAGTAATCCGCCGTCGTTAAGAACTTTAACATAATCAATTTTACCGCTACCTGCCCAAAGAGAGGGCGTATATACGTTGGAGTTAGGTAAATTTGTAAGTAGCATACCAATAGCTATGCCCACTAAGAGCAAGGGTTCAAATTTCTTAGCTATTCCTAAGAAAAGCAACAAGCCAGCTATAACAATCATTATGGCTTGTCTATAATCCATTGTGGCAAAACCGCTAGTTAACCACAAGTTTTTAAAAATTTCAATTATGTCCATATTAACTCCTTGTCTATTATAGAATTTCTAGAATTGGAGCTCCTATTGAGATTTGCACGCCCTTAGTTAAGAAAATCTTGCCGATTACGCCGTCACGAGAGGCGGATATTTCATTTTCCATCTTCATAGCCTCAATTACAGCAACGCATTGACCCTTTTTTACGCTTTGACCCGTAGTCACTTTAACGTCTACTAGCGTTCCCGGTAGAGGCGAACTAACTAAGGTTGCTCCGCTAGAAGCTGCTGCAACAGGGGCTACCGCTACAACGGGCGTTGCTACGGGAGCTACCACTGGGGCTACCGCTACGGGAGCTACTACTGGGGCGGTTTGTTGCGGGGCGATTGTTAACGTTTCGGCTTGCTTTACCGAAAGTACGCTCGCTACGCCTCTATTAACTTCGACTTCATAGGTCTTACCGTTAAGATTAATATTATAAATCATAATTATTCTCCTTTGACACGTTTGATACTGACAAATTGTAATTCTTGAACTGGTATTTCGCTTGTATCGGCTACTATCGCCATAATTAATGCGGCGTCTTGTTCTTCGCAATCATATAGTTTAACGCTTCCTACGCCTATGCCACCCGGTGTTTGTTCGGTAGTTGTGGTAAGAGTCGGTTGGGCGTTAACAACGTCTAGATTTGTTTGCGTTGCCGATTGATTTGTTTGCGTTGCCGAATCGGTTGCGGGTTTGCGGTCTTTAAGTAAAAGAGCCATAAGCTTAATCGCATACATTAGTAGGGCAAGCACGGCTATAATTAACGCCATACCAACCAAAGAAAGTAATGCAATATTGCCAAGCGATATTTCTTCAAATAATAATAAGCTAGTCATAGTAACCTCCCTACTCTATGCGAGTGATACTGTAAGTAACTGTGCGACTCTCCCTTTCTTCCCTTTCTTCAAAGAATTTTTGCGCAACTGCGGGGAATAAAATGTAACTAAGCACGTCTTCTTCGTTTCGAGCAGTCTTACCGAGTTGTTTTGCAGTCTTTTCAAATTCGTCGGGCAAAGTGTCGGCAAAACGTGTGGTAATTTTTGTTTCGCCTGCAAGCGCCTTTGCTTCAAGCTCTGCGTCGATGGGAGCCGGAGAAAGACCATATTCGCCACGAACATACGCCTTGACTTCTTTGCTAATACTCTTGTAACGTTCGCCTAACAAAACGTTACTAGCGGCTTGAACGCCAACCATTTGCGACATTGGCGTAACAAGTGGCGGATACCCTAAGTCTTTGCGAACCTTAGGCGTTTCTTCTAGCACCAAGTCGAGCTTATCAAGCGAATTCTGCGACTTTAATTGAGCTACTAGGTTGCTTAACATTCCGCCGGGTACTTTATATACAAGGGCGTCTGTGTCCGTCGCCATCATACGAGGGTTGAGCGAACCGCTAGCTAAATATTTGTCACGAATAGGTTTGAAGTGGTCGTTAACTTTTTTAAGTAAATCTAAGTCTATGTCTACTTTATAACCTAATTGTTTAAGAGCGTAAGCAAGCGTTTCGGTTGCTGGTTGACTGCTACCGCCTGAAAAACTTGACGTTGCAGTGTCTATAATATCTGCGCCGGCTTCAATTCCCTTTAAATAAGTCATAAATGCAAGACCGGTTGTGCAGTGAGTGTGCAAAATAACGGGCAACTTAACCGCCGACTTAATAGCTTTAACTAAGTCGTAAGCTTCAAACGGACTCATTACGCCCGCCATATCTTTAATACAAATTGAGTTAACGCCCATATCTTCTAGTTGCTTAGCGTATTTAGCAAAATTTTCAAGCGTATGCACCGGGCTAGTAGTGTAACTTATTGCGCCTGAGACTATTGCTTTACGTTTAAGCGCTTCATTAATAGATACTTCAAGATTGCGAGGGTCGTTGAGCGCATCAAATATACGAATAATGTCGATACCGTTGTCAACCGACTTAGCCACAAATTTACGCACCACATCGTCTGGGTAATGCTTGTAACCAAGTAGGTTTTGCCCACGCAAAAGCATTTGTAATTTGGTGTTGGGCATAGCCTTACGCAACTTTCTAAGACGCTCCCATGGGTCTTCGCTTAGATAACGTAGACAGCAGTCAAACACCGCTCCGCCCCAACATTCGACAGAATAATAATTAGCCTTGTCCATTGTTTGCAAAATTGGTTCAAATTCATCAAAGGCTAAGCGAGTAGCTATCAAAGATTGGTTAGCGTCTCTCAAAACAGTTTCTGTAAATTGTACTTTTTGTTCTTTCATATTTTTGTCCTCCATTCTTGCCCACTATATTATAGCAAGGTGTTTTGTCAAATGCAACACTTATTTAGTAAATTAAAAATAAACTTTATATTTTTATATTTAAAACATTCAAAAGTAAAAAATCTTATGTTTTTTTAGTTTTTAATTAGTATAAGTAAAAGAAATTATAATATTTAAAAAAATATAAAAATAAATTAAAAAAGGCTGTTTTATTGTGAAATTACATAATTCTACATAGCAAACAAGCCAAAATACAACCTATAAACGAGCAAAACAGAGCTATAAGCACAACTTTTGCCGTTCTACCGACACGAGCGGTCGCAAAGTAAAGAGCCGACACGTAAAACACCGTTTCGGTACTGCCCATAATAATACTAGCGCATCTTGAAACGTAACTATCCACCCCATACTTAGCGTAAATATCGCTAAGTAGAGCTAACGACCCGCTTCCGGTAAAAGGACGCAAAATTATTAGATTGACAAGCTCGGTTGGAATGCCTAGAAGATTAAATAGCGGACTAGTTAAGTCGGTAAGCAACACGTCTAGTCCGGACGCCTTCATAAGGGCTACTGCAATAAATATTGCAGATAAATAAGGATAAAGCGAAAAGGAAAGCGAAAGCGATTGTTTTGCGCCCTCTACAAAAGCGTTATAAGCCGACACCTTCTTAATAATACAAATAACTAAAACAATAATTATTAAAACAGGAATAAAGTAATTAGCCATTATTTGCCTGCGCTTTTTTAGAGTCGCTAGCCGTTTTGCTTAGCTTGCTTAATTTTTGATTTGACTTTTGACCTTGATTTGACTTTTGGTTGGTCGTACTATTTCTATACAGCAAACTTGTTAGACATATACCTATACAAGTGGTGACTAAGGTTGCAATTAAGGTCGGTAGAGTTATGTCGGCAGGCGAAAGGCTAGAAAAACTTGACCGCATAGAAATAACCGTGCTTGGCAATAACTGTATTGAAGTTGCATTTACTATAAATATCATAGCAACCGCTCTTGAAGGCGAACGGGAAGTTAACGGCAAACTATTATCTTGGTCTTTGGTTACTTCTTTAATTGCCGATAGCGCCGACGGAGTAGAAGCGTTAGAAACTCCCAAAAGATTTGCCGAAATATTAAGCGCAATATATTGCGACGCAACCTCGCTAACCGTACCGTAAACTTTACAAATTAACGGTTTAATCAAACGAGAAATAAAGTCAACTACCTTAGATTCTTGCAAAATATTAAAAATACCTAACCAAAAACAGTAAATTCCGCAAAGCGAAACGCAAAGAGTCAACGAGTCCTTGCAAGCATTGACTACGCTAGGAAGAAATAGCGAAATATCCCCGGTTAAAAGCAAAAATATACTAATTGAAATGACAGTTACCCAAATTATATTCATACATCATTATACTAAAACTTGCTTTACATTATTTGTCAAAATTGATATAATTTGTTTAAATTTAGCAAAGGACGGTAAAAAAATGAAACCTACCTATTACATCACTACGCCTATCTATTATAGCTCGGGTAAACTGCATATTGGACACTGTTACACTACTGTTATTTGCGACGCTATCGCAAGATTTAAACGAATGCAGGGCTATGACGTCTTCTATTTGACAGGAACGGACGAACACGGGCAAAAAGTGGCGGAAAAGGCGGTTTCTAAGGGGGTAACTCCGCAAGAGTTTGTTGACGAACTATTTATTAAAATTAAAGAATTATGGAAATTACTCAATATTAGTTACACAAAGATTATTCGCACAACCGACGACGACCACGTTAAGACCGTTCAAAAAGTGTTTAGACAACTTTACGACAAAGGCGAACTTTACAAAGCCGAATACGAGGGCAATTACTGCACCCCTTGCGAGTCATTTTGGACTACGAGCCAATTAGTTGATGGCAAATGCCCGGACTGCGGTAGAGAAGTCCACCTCGAAAAAGAAGAAAGTTACTTCTTTAAACTGTCTAAATATGCCGACAAACTACTTGCCTTGTACCAAAAAAATCCCGATATAATCTCGCCGATTGCGCGACAAAACGAAATGGTAAATAACTTTATCAAGCCCGGACTTAAAGATTTGTGCGTATCGAGAACTTCGGTTTCGTGGGGAGTTCCTGTTGACTTTGACCAAAAACACGTAGTTTATGTTTGGATTGACGCCCTTGTAAACTATATGTCGGCTCTTGGTTACTCTCAACCCGACCATAGTCAATTTGACAAATATTTTCCGCCCGACCTTCAACTTGTCGGCAAAGAAATCGTACGGTTCCACTGCATAATTTGGCCTGCGCTACTTATGGCGTTAGACTTACCATTACCCAAACAAATTTTCGGTCACGGCTGGGTTTTATTTAATTCGGCAAAAATGGGCAAAAGCAGAGGTAACGTTGTCGACCCCGTTGTACTTTGCAGTAGATACGGCGTAGACGCTTTAAGATACTATCTACTTAAAGAAATTCCTTTTGGTAGCGACGGCAACTTTACTAACGAACTATTTTTAAATTCAATTAACGCCGACTTATGCAACAGCTTGGGCAATCTTGTTTCAAGAACAACCGCTATGGTCGCTCAATACAATAACGGCGTAATTCCTCGCTATAATCTTGCTGACGAACTCGACGACGAACTAATAACTACGGCTAAAAATTGTTATGCGCAAGTCGAGCAACAGGTGGCTAAACCTAATTTACCCGAAGCTATTGCTTGCATATTTAAACTTGTCAACTGCGCAAACAAATATATTGACAATTCCGCCCCTTGGACGCTTGCAAAAGACCCGTCAAATAAACCTAGACTTGACACTGTGCTATATAATCTATGTCAATCTATTAGATACGTCGCCGTATTACTTGCGCCGTTTATTCCCGATACGGCTCAAAAAATATATGATAAACTAGGACAAGGACTTATTCCCGACAATTTTGACAGTCTTAATGACTTTTACAATCTATCTAGTTCGACAGTAAACAAGGGCGAAAACTTATTTGAAAGGATAAATATTTCAAAAGAGTTGATAGAGCTAGAAAAGCTGGGCGTTTAAGCAATGATTGACGCTCACGTTCACTTAGACGACGATAAATTTGACGGCATAAGGGAAGAAATTATCGCAAATTTTAAAGCCGACAACATAAATTATTGCGTAAATTGCGCAAGCGATTACCAAACTACGCTGTCAAGCCTTGCCCTTGCGACAAAATATCAAGAAATTTATTGCGCCTTAGGCTGTCACCCCCACGACGCAAAAACTTATGACAAAAGTTTTGAAAATAAAATTATCGAACTTGCAAACAATCCAAAAGTTGTTGCAATCGGCGAAATCGGGTTAGACTACTACTATGAGCTTAGCGACAAAATTACGCAAAAAGAAGTATTCATTCGTCAAATACTACTTGCCGACCAACTTAAACTACCAATAGTACTGCATATTAGAGAGGCTTACCAGGACGCCTTAGATATTCTTACGCAATACAAAGGCAACTTAAATAACGGCGTTATGTTTCACTGTTTTAGCGGTAGCGCAGAAATAGCTAGCCAACTTGTAAAGCTAGGCTACTACTTCTCTTTTGGCGGAGTAATCACTTTTGCCAAACATAAACCCGAAGTTATCAAACAAATACCTTTGACGCAAATTTTAACCGAAACCGACGCCCCTTACCTTGCCCCAATTCCATTTCGAGGCAAGCTCAACCAACCAAAATACATCTCCTACGTATTGCCTATACTAAGCCAAGCTTACCAACTAACTTCTTCCCAGCTTGAAACTCAACTCGAACAAAACCTAAAAATCCTATTTAAAAAAATTAAATAGACATAGAAAAATAATTAATAAATGTTTTGACAAAGATTATAACAAAAAAGAGCAAATTATCGTTTGCTCTTTTTTAGTATAATTATTTATATTTTTTTGGTAAATGGCGAAGCGAATGTTTGAACGTCATATTTAGGTTAAAAATTAACGAAACGCTTATACAAAATAATTCTAGCCTGACTACGCTTGTTGACAAGGCGGTACGACTGGCAATATTAAATGTTGGGGCTAACTTGGTCTTGCGCAACTAAATGTTAATATTATAAATTGGTTTGATATGTTTCCTTGCGGGAATAATTATTATAAACACGCTTAGCAGGTTGACGGCAAACACACAGCTAATTATTATTGGAACGCTCCAACCGAGGTCGCCTATCGAACCGGCAAGTAACTGCCCTAAGATACTACCCAACATATTAAAGAATAGAAATGCGCCATTAAATCGCCCGCGTTTCTGGTCGGGAACATAAATTTGCGTGCTACTTATGCGGATATTGTAGCTTGTAACGGCAAGCGCTCCTTCAAAAAACATAGTTAGCGCCATTAAATAAAGCGGTAAATGAAAGACTATTATTGAAATGCAGTTTGTGCAAATATAAACAAATACGGCAACGTTAAACTTCTTGCCCTCATTAAACTTAACCTTATATTGTACGGTTGCGCCAACTATACGCCCTATGGTAGAACAACCGAAAATTATTAGGTACGCCCACATGCCGTTAAAGGTGATTCCGTTAATAATCAGTTCGTAATTACTGCGAAAATATGGTAAAATTAGCGTGCTTTGCACTGCCCCGCAAAGACTGATTACAAAAAAGTAAATGGTAATTGCAAGCAAACCTTTCTCGCCAAAAATATATTTAATACCCTCTTTAAAGTCTGCGAAAAAGTTGCGTTTTTGATGTCGTTCCAACGTATCGACAATATTTACGCCTTGCTGAAAAAGTTCAATCTCCTTAGGCGAGGGCGGTAACTTTGCTTGTTCCGCCGGACGAATTAACATTAAGTGAGGTTCTCTTACTCTAATAAATAATTCGCTCGTAGCTGTCAACGCAAAAAGAATAGTCGCCCCTAAAAAGATATTTGTCGCCCCAATACTGTCGTAACCTAGTAAGGTTAAAGGCGAAGTGATAACCGACGCTATCGGCATAAGCATACTGTTAATGCTATACGCTTTGCGAGCCGTATTATTAGTTACAAATAACGGAAAAAGACTGTCAAAAGCTACCATATACGTGCCGTCGATACTGCCTAGCAGTAAAGCTACGACGATATACATCCAATAAACAAAGCTATTGAAGTAAAGCAACAAAGTTACGGTTGCAAAAATTATAGTATAACAATAGTCAAGCATAGGTATTGCTTTGCGTCGAGAATGACGGTCGAAAAAAGTGCCGGCAATCATAGGCGCAATTATACGAGGTAAAATTGAAGCTACCTGCATTAAAGCAAATAACATAACGCTACCCGTAGCGTCAAAAGTAAGCAAGCTAATCGCAAACGTTGCGCAAGTATGCCCCATCATAGAGATAAAACTGCCCACTACTACGATGTTAAAATTTAAGTTCCACATACGTGGAATTTTGTTCATATTATAGTTATACATCTAAGTTAAGAATAGCTTAATCAACAATTATTGTAAAGTAAAATCGAGCATAAATATTGATTATGCAAGACTAATAAACGTTGACAAGGACCTTTAAAAGTGCTACTATAATTAAAGTTGAATATGTTTTTCGGTCGTTGAAACACCAACGATAATAGGGAATAAGGTTAGAGTCCTTAACAGCCCCCGCTACTGTAATGTCGATACAATTTTTCTAGTTACGCCATTGTAATTTTTTACGAGAAGGCAAGAAAAACTGGTTTGAAGCGACAATTAGTCAGGAGACCTGCCGAAAAATCAATTACGAAGTTGTTGCTCGGAGGGAGCAAGGGCGGTCTTTTTTAGTTGTCCACAATTTAACTAAAACTACTTACTAAACTCCTCTTAGCTCAAAATATTAACAAAAAGAGGAGTTTATTTATGAAAAAAATTACAAAAGCGCTTAGTATTGTCCTTCTATTCTGTCTAGTCTTTGCCCTTGCAAGTTGCGGAGGTCTTAACCAAGAAGCAGTAAAATGTACCATTATTATTGGGGAAGAAACCTTTGCGGTAGAAACTAAGACACGGACATTGCACGAAGCCTTGCTCGAACTAAAAGAAAACAAAATTATTACAACTTACGAATTTACCGGTACAACTTTCTCGCCATTTGTAACTAAGCTATGCAAGCTAGAAAGTTCTTCCCAAAGTAGAACTTTTATCGCATTATATCACGATATTGACGACGCTTCTTTAAAGTTACTTGACTCAATAACCTGGCAACCTATTACCACGCTAGTAAACGGAAAAACATACTTTTCGTCTAACGTTGGATTTGCTCTACTGCCAATAGTTGAAGGCGCAACTTATTATATTATTCTAGCAACTTACTAAACATAATTGAAACTACTTAAAGACAATTTAATTAGCCCGAGCGGAAAAACTATTGCGATAGCCTATATTGCAGTATTTGCCGCTACGCTTGTTGGCGGAAAACTTGCGCTTGCTATTATACCAAACGTTGAGATTGTTACAATACTAATATTGTGTTATTCTACGGTCTTTGGCGCAAAATATAGCGTGCCTGCCACAATAATATTCTGCATTATGGAGGCTATCCTCTACCCTTTTGGTAGCTGGGTACTGCTATACTTTATCTATTGGCCCTTGCTTGCGTTTGGCGCATCGTATGCGCTTAAAAAAAGGAAAATTTGTGTAGCGTTAATCTATTCGTTAAGCTGTACGCTAGCATTTGGAATTTTATCTAGCCTTTTCGACGCCTGTATATACTCGCTTGGAACAAATACGGCAGACTCGTTTTTTAAGATGTTTGCTCTTTATTATGTAAGAGGACTATGGTTTTACGCATTTCACCTTGCGTCTAGTCTTGCCGGCGTGTTAATACTATATAAACCCCTTTGCAAAGCCCTTACTTATGTAAAGAATATGTCGCAAGCTCAACTTGCAAACGATTAGGCTTATTTATTTTTACCTAAACAAAAATAAATTTTATATAAAAAGTTTAAATTAACCAACAAATTTATTAGCATTTATTAACCAACAAAAAACAACTCAAAATATATTTTGAGTTGTTTTTTAATAATGTTTTTAATTAATAAGCTACAATTAGTCGGCTACATAAGGTAGAAGCGCCATTTGTCTTGCTCGTTTAATCGCTATTGTAAGCTCACGTTGGTGTTTACAGCAAACACCGCTCATTCTGCGAGGAATAATCTTGCCTTTTTCGGTAATATATTTTCTTAGTTTAGCGATATCTTTGTAATCAATATTTGTTACTTTATCAACGCAAAAGCTACACACCTTTCTGCGAATAGGGCGTTTAGCTGGGCGTTTGGTTGCAGTCTTTTCTTCCATAATAATTATCTCCTTGTTGATTAAATTTAGAATGGTAGCGACGAATCGTCGGTATCAATGGGTTCGAGGTCTTCAATCGACTTCTTCTCATAACTACCGCCCGAGCTACCGTTATTGTTATTGCGAGGTAGAAATTCGACGCTGTCTGCTACTACTTCGGTGCTATATCTCTTCTGCCCGTCCTTTTCATAGGTGCGAGTTTGGATTGCCCCAACAATAGCGCAAGGGTCGCCTTTTTTGAGATACTTGCAAGTATTCTCGGCTTGTGTTCTCCAAGCGATAATGTTGATAAAGTCGGCTGTCTGCCCGTCCGCCGTCTTAAAAGTACGGTTTACGGCGAGCGTAAAACGGCATACTGCTATGCCCGAAGGGGTATTGCTTAGTTCGGGGTCGGCTGTTAATCTGCCAATTAAGATAACTTTATTCATAGTATTAGCGTCCTTTTAGTTAGTTCTTGTTAATTAACAAGAAACGAATAACGGTGTCTGTTATATTCAAAACTCTCTCGATTTCTGCTGGAACTGTGGGAGCGGCAGAAAAATTAATTAAGACATAAAAGCCGTCGTTTTTGTGGTTGATAGTGTAGGCTAACTTACGTACGCCCCATTTGTCAACTGTATCTATTGTTCCGCCGTTATCAGTAACGATAGCGGTAAACTTAGATATTACGGCTTCTCTTGCCTCGTCTTCGAGAGCGCTGTTGATAATAAACAATAATTCGTAATTGTTCATATTTTACCTCCTGGTCTAAAAAATGGCCCTTAGTCATTTGCTAAGAGCAAGGTATGCTTTTTATTAGCTTTGTAATTATAGCAAAAATAAGTTATTTTTGCAAGGGAAATGTATGTAATTTAGGCAATATTTTAATTATTTATAAATTCTTTGATAACTTCGGCTATTGCGTTAGCTCGTGAACTGCGCAACATCATGTGACCGACGTCGTCAAAAATATGAACTTTTGCTTGCCTAAAATAATTTTCAAGCATAGTAATCGAGCCGTACGGCACCATCTCGTCAAGTTTGCCGTAAAGAATAAGGGTAGGACAATCGTTTTCTTGTAAAAAACTATTGCAATGTTTGACCAAACGATTAAAGGTAAATAAGTTGCGGACGTTATAATTTGGTATCAATTCTTTAATCGCTATATTTATAGCTTTTTTGTTGTCTTCTATATATGGGGCGATTGAAGAATCGTCAAAAATATTTATATTTGTAAGTTTGCCTTTGTTTTCGCCTAGCATTTGAAAAGTTTTGCCTGCGTAAAAAGCAAGCCAACGAAAAGTCGTGCCGAAATTTAAATATTTATTTGCGGGCGAAAGCAAAATTAATTTGTTGAGTTTGCGAGTGTTTGCAAGATAGGTTGCCAAAGCTCCGCCCAAAGAAAAACCAAGACAATCAATCTGGTCATAATATTTGCTTAAACCATCATAAGTGTCGAGCAATCCTGCAAGCGTTTGAGTAAAAGAAAACTTTGTATAATCACGTGGAGTTGTATGACCGGGTATCGTATAGTGTTCGATATGGTCATAGGTAGGCGAAATAACGTCGATTGCGCCGTCAAAATCGGTTTTGTCGGTTAAAAAACCATGAATTGTAAGCAAGGCGCGCATTTACCAATCAATCTCCTTGTAAAAATTAGATAAAAATTCGTTAGCCTTAGAAAAATGTTTACACCCAAAAAACCCGTGATAGCTTGATAAGGGCGAAGGGTGAGCGCACATAAGCACTAGGTGCGCCTTATTTGTAATTAGGTATTTCTTAGTTTGAGCGTTATTTCCCCAAAGCATAAACACAATCGGGCGTTTGCGTTTGTTAAGAGCGACAATCACGCTATCGGTAAATTGTTCCCAGCCCTGCCCTTTGTGAGAATTAGGTTTGCCCGATTCGACGGTTAAGACTGTGTTTAGCAGTAGTACGCCTTGTTTAGCCCAATAAGTAAGGTCACCATTGCTAATTTTACTTTTATAACCTAAATCTGCCTCAATTTCTTTCTTAATGTTATATAAACTAGGCGGAATAGGCGTATTAGCAGACACCGAAAAAGATAAACCCATAGCTTGTCCGGCGTTGCAATAAGGGTCTTGTCCCAAAATTACCACGTTGCACTCGCTATAAGAAGTAAGGTCAAATGCCTTAAACAAATCTTTTTGAGGCGGAAAAATTTGCTTAGTAGCGTATTCCTTTAACAAAAATTCCTTTAACTTAATAAAATAAGGCTGGGAAAACTGCGAAATAAATATGTCGTCCCAACCGTTGTAATCTCTCATAAATATTATAAATCGGCTACTAAAATAAGCGTGCTTGATACGCAACAAAGACTGTCGCCTTCGCCGAGCGTAATCTTTTGATTGTTCTTAAATTCTTGCACAAGTCCGTTAAAGCGTACGTTAAAGGTAGCGTCGGCTTCTTCAACGGCTAAACGCATAATATATTTACCCGGTTTAATCTCGTTATGCTCGCCTGAGCCTGCCGTCAAGGTGACATTTCTTGCAAGCGTGACGTATAATTCGTTGTTAGCGTTTAGCGACGGCGTTGCAAAGTCGGGTTTAGTTTCTTCAATATTTTTACGAGGGTCGGGCTTCTTCTTAAACTTCGCAATTAAAATTGTAATTAATACCGAACTCAAAAGGACTAGGGCAAGCACAATAATCCACAGCAAACCGCCTTGTGTTATGCAATACATTTATATTTCCTCCAAGCATTAAAATCTTGCTATAATTATACCACTAAATTTTTAAAAAAACTACATTTTTAGTAAATTTGTCTTTGCAACTTAGCAAAAAACAGTCTAATTCTATCTTAAATATGTCGAACAATTTTTCAGCAAGTTGTAAGTTATCCTAAAAAATTAGCCCCCTACTTTTTTAATAAGGGACTAATTGTTTTTAAAAATATATTTGGTAAATACGTTATGTAAGCAAAACTATTTGTTGATGTTAAAACAAGTCTTAGTTATTCCAACTTCTATTTGATTGTCGTTATAAATTATAGGCGAAGCAAGGTTGTCGATATTTTGTATAGTTTGCTTGTTGGAATAGTTAAGTTGACGCAAAATTTCTGCCACGACAAAGGTCCAAGAACGAGCAAGACTATCTTCCATTTTAATAGCCACGGAAATTTTTTCTTTTTTGAGGGCGAAACAATATACCCCTTGCGCTCCGTTTTTTGCCATAATGTTAAAGTCTGCGTTTAACACGCTTGTTAAGTCGTTTGTGCCGGAAGTGTAGTCGGGATACATATTAAATAAATGCGTAATCTTTTCAACTTGCTTTCTTACCGAGCTATCTTCAACAAGTTCGGGACAAGCAAGACGCAAGTAAGACAGACACATATTGGGCATTGGCACGGCAAATACCGGCACACCGCAACCATCTACGCCGATACGAATTTTGTTATAGGGATAAGACGACATTTGAGAAACGATTTGTCTAACTTCTTTTTGCGCCGGACAATCTATTTGCCAGTAGTTTTTGTGGGCGCAGGGGGCGTAATTGCCTATGTGACGGGCGAGCATCATAAGCGATAAGTGTTTGCCCGAGCAATTATGCAGAACCTTGCGAGGGGGCAAATGTTGCTCTATCATACGATTTTTGTCAACTTCTTTTGCAGGATACGTGGGTAACATTATCAATTCTTGTTCGGTAACGCCTATTTTATCCATAATTGAAAGTAACGCCTTTAAGTGGATATCTTCCCCTGCGTGAGAAGACGCCATAACGGCAATTTCTTGTCCTTCTAGGTGATATCTTTGGTCTAGCCCATAACAAAGCGTGGGTAAAATTTGTATCGGCTTAGAAGTAGAACGGTAATAGGTAAGCGCGCCGACGTTGCCTAGACTATATATAATTTTACCCGAATAGTCCATAATACAAATTCTGCCGTGATGGTCGTTTTCTAGCACGCTTCCACGATATTCCTTAGTTAAAACCATTTTATGTTTTTGCTCCTTTAAAATATTTCATCATTGCAATCGTACGCTTATTGACCTTTGACTTGTACTCATTTGTTGCTTTTAATATTATTTTAAAACTTCGATTTCAAATATTTTAAGCAATAATATTGTACACCACATATTGCAATTTGTAAATAGCAAAACAAATATTAATTTGCTCCTTTAAGCTAAATTATTGTTATATTAAAAAATTTAATTGTTTTTAGCATTATATGTTTTGACATATATAAGAAATAAAAAAGCATATTTTGCCGACAAGATTTGGACGACTAAATTACTAAAATTAAGTAAAATATATTAAATATTAGGAACAGACAAAGACTTTTTACAAACTAAATAACCGCTTCCGCCGACATAGACTGCATCGATTATATCGTCTTGATAAGTTAAATTTACAATTATTTGCGAAACTTGTCCTAGACTATAACCTTGCTCAAACACGTACTGCGGTTGCTTAGAGAAGTACTTAAATAGATAGCAAGCCAAAGCGCAACTAGCCGTGCCGGTTGCTGATTCTTCGTCAATACCATATAACGGCGCAAAATTACGGCACGTTGCAATGTTATCTTTATTTTTGTTTAAGACAAAAGCGTGTATTCCAACAACATCTTTTTGTTGGCTTAAACTGATTATGTTTTTAAAATTTGGTTGTAAGTTAGTTAAATTTTGCATTGAGTCAATAGGTAGAATAATGTCTTTTAACCCTGTTGAAACAATTTGAATGGGCAAAGACTTATCGATAAACTCGCTATTTATACAGTTTGTAAACAAGCTAGGACTAAGAATATCTAGAAATGTTGGACTATTTTGTTGCATAAATATTAAATTATTTTTAATGCTGATTTTTAAAATTCCCGATTTGGTTTCTATTGTATAATCGACCTTTTGCTTACTAGATATTAAATAATTATTACTTTCTTGAATATTTAATAGTTTAAGCAATACAAAGGTCGCAATCGTAGCGTGACCGCATAAGCTAACTTCGCTAGTTGGAGTAAAGTATTGCAACCTGTAATCTGCAATGGCGGAATTAGAAACAAAGACTGTTTCGGCATAACCTAGTCGGCTGGCTATCCACCTTTTTTGTAAAGTCGTCAAATTTGTATAGTCAAACACAACTCCGGCGTTATTTCCGCCTTTACCGTGTTTGCTAAATGCGCTGACTACATACGCTTCGACCATATTCTCTCCTTTACGCCCTTCGCAATTTATATCGCATAATAGTTTTTGCATATAGACAAACTTAAATTTAACAGCATTATATTTACGCTATTACTAATTACTTTTTGCACAAATCTAACTCGGTCGTTGCTATTTTTAACAATTATAAAAATTTTAGCAAACAAGTAGACAACTTTTAACCTTTGCAATTAATCTAACCGAAAAATACTGTAAAATCATTTATTGCTTGTCTTTGCCTTTTATCACTGTAATTTAAATATTGTTTTGTATTTTAAATATTATTTTTCTACTTGTATTATAGCACATTAACACAATTCTTTCAACTTAGAACTATTTTAATTTAACGTTAATAAGCGTATGGCAGTTTTATTAATAGTACTTTGAGCAAACTTACAAACCTAGCTATTATAATTTGTCAATACGATTGACAAAACAAATATATATTTTGTTAAGTTAATTGTAGCGACGGGATAGCATTTTGGCGAATGGCAAAATGCGTTACTGTTCGTAGACCTAGCTCGTAGCAATACAAAACCACCCAAAAGGCAATAGCCTATTTGGGTGGTTGCGGTGGCGGAGAGAGTGGGATTTGTAAGGAGCGAAAGATATATGAAAAAGGTCTTGTTAAGACAAATTATAACAAACTTAATTTATTCGAGTTTGTTAGTTTAAGCGACGGGATAGCATTTTGGCGAATGGCAAAATGCGTTACTGTTCGTAGACCTAGCTCGTAGCAATACAAAACCACCCAAAAGGCGAACGCCTGCTTGGGTGGTTGCGGTGGCGGAGAGAGTGGGATTTGAACCCACGGTTGCATTCCTACAACACACGATTTCCAATCGTGCTCATTCGGCCACTCTGACATCTCTCCAAAGC
The DNA here is from genome assembly GCA_036654455.1 of Clostridia bacterium. Classification (NCBI taxonomy): domain Bacteria; kingdom Bacillati; phylum Bacillota; class Clostridia; species Clostridia bacterium. Next base: position 186,788 of record JAVVRZ010000002.1, read on the forward strand.
CATAAATAGTATATACTATTTGCCTATTATTTGCAACCGCTTACGCAATTTTTATGCCTAGAAAATATTTTGTCAAATGTATCGGGCATTTAAAAAGTAGCTGAGGTTAGTTAGCAAAATTTTACAAAAGCACGGTTGTAAAGCAAAAAAAATTGTTGCTATATTTTTTTAAAAAGTTAAACTTTGCCGATTAAAATTAAATTACTGTTATTATTTATTTTATTAACCTTGACATATAGCGTAAATTTGCTATACTTAAATAGCTTAGATATGCGGTCAATCTTTTCTATTGCCGTAGGGTAATAATGTAAAATTTTACCCGTGGCTCTACCCCCGCATTAATTATGTTTCTGTAGTAAAACGGATATTACAAGGCCCTCCTAAGGCCTAGTTTCGGGTTCGATTCCCGGCAGAAACGCCAAAATATACTTAGCCACGAAAAGAGCGTGGCTTTTTTAGTAAGGAGTAAATATGAACGGAAAAGAAATTTATAAAGCGCTTGACGACCAAGAGAAAAAGGCTGTGCGAACGGCGTATGCCCAAAACACAAAGCACAAAAAGGCTATGCGAATAGCAACTTTAATAAGTTCGCTATTTTTTTGCGGTTTTGCTATATGGGAACTTGTTGATTTGTGCAAATTTATCTTTAACGGGCTAGAAGTGTTGTCTCTAAATCTTTACGCTAACATTGGGCTAGCTGTATTTGGCATTGTCTTCTTCGTACTTAATTTTATCAATCTCAATAATTTCTACAAATTTATAGAAAGCAAGGCAGAAGAAAGCAAAAAAGACCAAACTTAGCATTGTATTTAACTTAATTATTTTATTACGACAAAACGCTTAGATAACTCTCTAAGCGTTTTCTTTGTGACGTAAAAATGTAAAAAATTAAGATAAAAAAGAATAGTTAAGTCGACTAAAATAAAAAGATATATAAATTTGTGTTGTATGGACGGAATAATTAAGTTACCGTTTGTTTGTCACGGCGCTAGACTTGATAATGTTTTCCACACGCAAAGACCGACACTATTTTGTCGCCCCTTACAAGAACTATGTCGGCGTCTGCGCCTACTTTTAAATTGCCCTTACTAGCTAGACTTAGTATGCGAGCAGGATTTGTCGTTGCCGGAAGCAGGGCTTGACTAAGGTCAATTCCTTGCGAAACTAGGGCAGAAATTGTCTCCCAAACGCTTGCTACCTTGCCTACGCCCGAACCGATAATTCGCTTATCTATGTCATAAATTGGCATACTGCCTTGTCCGTCCGAGCTAAATGTAATGTTGCTTATATTTACGCCCGAAGCAAGCGAAGAAATAAAACAATTATGCGCATTTAAAGGGTCGTTAATCGGCGTAATATTATCTCTACTTGTAGTAAAGTCTATTGTCGCATTAAATTTAATCGAATAAGCTATGCCTTGACTAAAAATATCTTGGCTTCTATTAATATGTGTGGGTAGAATTTTTTGCGAAGGAATTTCCGTTTCGGTAAGTAAAGTTGTCAAAAGTTTAAGTCCGCTCTTGCCACTGCCTAAATGAACGTTACTTACGCCGGCTTTGCCAGAAAGCATACCGGCTACATAGGTGTCGGCTACTACGCTGTTGAAGTCTTGTTGGGTCGGTTGAGAAGAGCGATGGTCGTTAATTGCAAGTTCTCCGCTACCAATAATACAATCTACAAAAAGCATATCTTTAAAGATATCCCCCGTTGCCGTTAGCTGAGGTATGCGATAGTTGCCTGCCATACAGTATGCAGAAACACCTTGTTCCCTTAGCCCCCTAACCTTTGCGACTAAATTTGCCATTGTGCGAGAAACGCCGTCAGTACCAAGTACGCCTACTACGGTAGTTACGCCCGAGGCGATAAGTTCGCCTGCCTCAATGGGCGGAGTTTGAGACGCATACGACGCTTCGCCACCGCCTCCTAAAATATGAACGTGGTTGTCGATTAAACCGGGAATAGCCGTAAGCCCTTGACCATCGACTATTACGACGTTATCAAGCGTTAAAGAAATGTTTTGAGAAATTTGTTCAATTCTATCATTTGCAATTAAAATATCGCAAATTCCCAAAGGCGAAGGCGAATAGACGGTAACATTTTTAATAAGAGTTAACATTTTGCGTTCTCCGTAATGCGTTCTATTGTTGTTTCGTTGTCGGCTAAAACTATCTTGTATACGTATGCGCTACCTAATACCTCAATAGCGCCACTGGCTATATTGTAAATTAAGCCCGTATCTTCGCTTATGCCGTAGCCGTAGGGAGTGGAAGTATATTTCATTGTGGTAATTAATCTACGCTGACGAGCCCGAGTATTAAAGTGTTGGTCGATAATACCGCCGTCAAAAAAACCTAAACCTTTGGTTATTAGCAGTTTTTCGTGTTCTTCGTTAGATTTGTCGCTAAAATATTCTTTTACACAAGTAATTGGAGGATAAGCAAGGCAACCCTCGTCTGTGCCGTTGCCTATCATAACCTTGCTCATAATTGCAGCGCCCGCCGAACTACCGCCGATTACTCCGCCACGAACAAGAACTTGACGAATCGATTTAAGATAAATCGTATCGGTAAAGTCTTCGTTGAGGAAAAGCGCAGTTGTGCGTAGTTGACTGCCACCGGTAAACCAAACGCCGGTAGCGTTGCTGAGAATATCTAAAAGTTCCTGATGTCTTGCGTTTGCTAGTCCTAACTGAGTAGCTACTTCTTTATCAAATAATGGTAGCATAAATATATCTTCTTTTGGAACGCCTACGCTAATCAATTTATCTTTTGTTGCGTCAAAACTTTCTATTGGTTCGTCGCTTGCAGAAACAACAACTACTATTTTTGTTCTATCAAGTGTCGCATACTGCGCAAATCTTGTAAAAATCTTTTTTGCCGACACCGATATATTACCGCCACAAATGACGAGTTTACCCTTTTTTTCCATAATGATGCCCCTTATTAGCTATTATTTACTTCTTAATTGATAGTACTAGGTTTATTATAGTACACTTTTTGTAATCTTTCAACCCCGTAATTGTCATAGCTACGCTAGAAGAAGCATAAACTTGGGTCGATTCTACTCTGGTTAGTATAAGCTTAGTGGTTTGAGATGCAATTCCATAGCTTGAAGTTGCTAGTTGACTAAACGCAAACGTCACTAAGGCTTGGGTTGTTGAGTAGTTTGAACCAAAAATATCCTTAGTAGTATAAGTTGTGGTTATCGGCTCGGTTACAAGTGATTTTTGAAAAGGAATGACTGTCATTGTGTCAAATTTAATACTGTCGCCTGCTGTTAAATAATGTATTACTATATTATCGCAAGTAAAACTTGCGTCATTCTTACTGCCAAAAGTAGCCTTTCTTGCGTCTACAATAAATACGCCGTTAGGTCCGTATACAGTGCCTACGCCCCTACAAATACAAATGCCTGTGCCTTCGTCAAAGCCCATACCTAACTTAATGTTGTTGTCACGCATAGCTACTAACATTCTGCCTAAACGACTACGAGCGTCAAAGTGGCTGTCAAGTAGAGTAACATAACCTGTTAAGTCGCTAGACCAACTAAGTCCTTGCGTAGAAATAGCTACGTCCGTGTTGGGAGCTCCGCTGTCGCAATCGCCGATATTACAGTTTGTAGAAGAATTTGCATTGATTGTGCTAGTTGACGTGCCGTTTAAATAAGTAGGATTGCTCATAATGTTTGCGCCTGCGCTTGTGCCTGTTGCAAAACCGCCCTTTCCTACAATGTCGTAGATAGCTTGTCCGCATTTATTTAAAGTATTGTCGTCGTTATAAATACATCTACTAATCTTTGATTGGTCTCCGCCGATAAAGTGTACGCCGTGACAACTGCCTATTAAGGCTGAAAAATAGTCGTCGTTGCCGATTACTTTATAATTTTCGGGGTTAAGCGGAATATAAACAGCGTCCATACCAACTTGTTTGAAAAGTTGCTTCTGTACTCCAAATTCGGTAAAATTGTCAGCTTCGCTACCCGAAGCAGCGCCGATAATTGCTACACGTGGGCGTCCGCCGATTGCCGCTTTAAGTTTGGTTAATTCGCTCGAAGCAAGCACTGTTGTGGTGCAAGCTCCGCCGTTAGGGAATATCGTGCCGTTTCCAGCCCCATAACCGATTGTAGCTAGTACGGTAGGTAAGGTCGTAGGCGTAAGTAATCTAAACGACTTGTAAATTCCCGTAACTCTACCTTCCTTGTTAAGGCTTGCGACATAGACATAATATATGTTCTCGGCATTGTACGCTTTGCCATAAATATCTTTTTGACTGTTTAAATCTATACTCGCAGTCGAGTCGACAGCGTTAGCAACTTCAACAACCTTCTTATCGCTGATTAATGTTTTAATTTCGTTTGCGCTAAGTAACTTAACACGCATTTCAACGTCGGCAATATTTGTCATACTGTAAAACACTATATTGCTAACAATATCTTCAAAACTCCTAAACGTTAAGTTTAAACTGTTGCCATTTTTAGTAAAGTCTAGGTCGGTTGCATAAGCTTGCTTAATAATTGTGCGGTCCGCAATAGATAGCGCAAGCATACCATCTTTACCCAAAGTAAAGCAGAAAAATCTATATTCGCCCGGGTCGGTCATTACTTTACCACTAATAATATCCTTTTGATTAGTGTTATAGGTATTGCCAACACCGTCAGCATAAGACAAATCTGTCATAATATACACCGAATTATCGCCCTCTAAGGCAAGAATTTGTTCCTTATTAATTTTTGACAAATAATCTTTAACTTGTTTTGGGCTTGAAGTGGAGTAGCATATTCCGTACGCCTCTACGCCGGTCATATTCTGGCTCTTTGTAAAAGAAATCTTATATTTTTCAGGTGTAACGCCACCGTTGCCATATAATGTAACCTCTTGCAAAGAGAATTCAGTCTTAGCTAAATAATTCTCATCTTGATGTTGGCATATTACGCATACGCCGTTTTCATATTGATGCGCGCACTTTTTTCCGCAAATAGAGCATACGCTATCAACCCATTTATGTTCGCATTTTTCTCCGCAAATAGAGCATACGCCGTCAACCCATTTATGTTCGCAAGCGCAACCGGTTAATACAAACATTGGAATAACCAGCAGTAATACAAAGATAATAGCAAGGATACGCTTTTTCATATTATTTATCTCCTAACATTTATTAGTATATTTATATATTCAAACACTTACATAGAGCGTTTGGTTATATTCAAATTTAAGTTTATTTGGTATTTTCCCACAAACGCAATAAAGCATTTGTGGGAAAAAACCGACTGATTGTAAGATACGCTAGCAAGTGTAAGACAGAGTGTGTAAAACTATCGCTAGCAAACTATAACGCTGTTAAATGCGCTATTGTTTAATTATGAACGAACGATAGCTTGTTCGAGTCTACCAACCCAAAGCAAACCATTGTCGCCAACTACTATTACATAGATGTAATAAGTGCCGGGAGTAGCCATCATATCTACGGTCTTGTTGATAAAGTCGAACGAACCCTTAGATAGAGCCATTGTCTTGCCATCGGTAACATAAGAAAGTTTTCTTTCTCTTAGATAAATTGCGCCTTCAACAGGATACATTGCGTCAAAGTCGGCTCTTGTTAAGCCTGCTAGGGCAGCTTTAACAGTTGCAAGGTCAGCTGAGGAATAACCGATAAATATGCTCTTAGCAAGAGTAGCGTCAAATGCAGGACCAGCGACTATCTTAACGCCTAGGTCATTTACGCTTGTAAGAGGGTCTAAGTGGTCGGCTGTGATATTTGCAAGCCAAGCCGTTGGGTCAACTCTTACGATTGCTTGTTCAAGTCTACCAACCCAAAGCATACCGTCGTCGCCAACAACTACTACATAGAGGTAATAAGTGCCGGGAGTAACCATCATATCAACGTCTTTGTTAATAAAGTCAAACGAACCTTCCGAAGGAGCCATTGTGCCACCATCATCAACATAAGAAAGGCCTCTTTGTCTCATATAGATTTTGCCTTCGACAGGATACATTGCGTCAAAGTCAGCTCTTGTTAAACCTGCTAAGGCAGCTTTAACAGTTGCAAGGTCGGCTGAGGAATAACCGATAAATAGGCTCTTAGCTAAGGTTTTGTCAAAAGCAAAGCCTTTCTTAACCTTAATGCCAAAGTCATTTACAGTCTTAATTTCGGGTAAGTGGTCTGCTGTAATTTCTGTTAGCCAAGCAGTTGGGTCGGCTGGCGGTCCAAAGATAACGTCAATTTCTCTTGAAGCGCTAACAGCGCCCTTAGAAATTGTTACTGTAAAGATATTGCCTGATTTGAAAGTAGGCGTTACGGTCAAACCCGTAATGTTTGTTCCAATTTCAGCTACAATGCTCTTTTTAATAGCTTCGGCCTTAACTTCGGGAGCCCAGTTAGCCGCATCTTTGTTATCGCTTTCGAGAACGGTTGAATATACAAAGTCTATTAAAGCATTTCTTACGTCGATAGTATCGGGCGTAATTTCAACTGTCTTTTGAGCTTCGCCTACCCACTTAATTTGTCCGTTTGCAACAGACGCCATATAGAAGTGGTAAACGCCGGGTGTTTGCTCGATAGAATTAAGAGTAACAAAGTCTACCGCTACGCCATAAAAACCTGTGCTAGCAGGATTGTCGGTAGCTAAATATTCTAGTCTTTTGCCTTTATTGAGTAATCTAACACGGTTAGCCGTATCAAGAGCTTCAATGTCAACGCCGGTCTTAATATTCTCTTTAATATAAGCTTGTATTTCTGCAAGAGTCTTAACCGAATATAACATTAAAACTGAGTCTAGTTTGTTGTAAAGTTCGCTTTGTGTTTGTCCTTCGGCAAGTTTTTCTAAGTAAACGTCAGCGTGCATTCTAAATTGTTTTGCGCCTGTTAGGCTAAAATCAAAGGGGTCGCACTCTACTAACTTAATGTTAGGAATTGCAAAAGTTTCGTCCCAATTTTGGTCTCCGGTAGAAGCGTCTGTTCTTACTATTGCTTCTTCGAGTCTACCAACCCAAAGCAAACCATTGTCGCCAACTACTATTACATAGATGTAATAAGTGCCGGGAGTAGCCATCATATCTACGGTCTTGTTGATAAAGTCGAACGAACCCTTAGATAGCGCCATTGATTCGCCTCCAACATAGGAAAGTTCTCTTTCTCTTAGATAAATCGTACCCGTAGTAGGATACATTGCGTCAAAGTCAGCTTTCTTCAAGCCTTCTAAGGCTGTCTTTACGGTTGCAAGGTCAGCTGAGGAATAACCGATAAATAGGCTCTTTGCTTGCTTATCATCAAAGTCAGCGCCTTTCTTTACCTTTACGCCATAATCATTAGCGCTTGCTATTGTTGCTAGGTGATCGGCTGTAATTTCAGTAAGCCAAGTTTCCTTATCGCCCTTACAAGCAGATAACGAAAACAAGCAAGAAACAGCTAGTAACACAGCTAGAAATAGTGATAATTTTTTCATTGTTTCTTCTCCTTTAATACTTTATTTAAACCCCTCTAATTAATTGTATCGGGCTATAAATTTTTAAACAGTTTTTTTAGACTTCTTTGGAGCTGTCTTTTTTGCGGTTTTGACTACCTTGGGAACGTCGGGTTGCAAATTTTTAATATAAATTTCCATCTCTTTATCGTTAGCTAATATGAAATGCCCCTCTTTAAGTTTCTGCCAACTTGGCTGTTGAACAGAGTAATCGTGAGAAACTTTTGGGTCATAATTAGTTACAATCTTGTTCCTTTCGTATTCGGGGTCGGGCATGGGTATTGCCGAAAGCAACGCCTTAGTGTAAGGGTGCATAGGGTTGAGAAATAGTTCTTCCGCCTCGGCAAGTTCGACAATTTTGCCCTTATGAATTACGGCTATTCGGTCGCTTATAAATCTAACAACGGATAAGTCGTGAGCGATAAATAGATAGGTCAAATCACGAGCTTTTTTCAAATAGTTAAGTAGGTTAATGATTTGAGCCCGTATAGAGACGTCTAGCGCCGAGATAGGTTCGTCTGCTATAATTAGTTGGGGTTGCATAATAAGCGCCCTTGCAATGCCCAAACGCTGTCTTTGACCGCCTGAAAACTCGTGCGGAAAGCGACTTGCAAACTCCGGCGATAGTCCTACGTCAATCATTGCCTTAGCTACTTTTTCCTTTCGCTCCTCTTCGTTTTTAAATAATTTGAAGTTGTAAAGACCTTCGCTTATGATATAGTCTACCTTAGCTCTTTCGTTTAAAGATGCCATTGGGTCTTGGAAAATCATTTGCACGCTTTGACGAAATTGCTTCATTTGTTCGTAGTTTAATTTCTCGTCTATGCGTTCGCCGTTGAAAACTATTTGTCCGCTACTGTTAGGAGTTATCTTCATAATCGAACGACCTATGGTAGTTTTTCCGCTCCCGCTCTCGCCGACTAAGGCAAATGTTTCGCCTTTATGAATTTGAAAACTTGCGTTATCTACTGCACGGAATTTCTTTTTGCCTGCGCCGAAATCTACGCAAAGATTTTCCACCGACAGTATAACTTCCTTTTTATTAAGTTCGTCAAGTTTGTTTCTATCTACTACTGCTTTGGCAAAGTGCGACCGAGCAGACGACGCCGAACCAATATAATTTTTTGGGTCGCCGTATTTGTCAATAGCGTATTTGTGTAGCGTCCAAGTCTTAGCTTTATGCGTTGGAGATACCTCAAAAAACGGCGGTTCTTGCTCGAAGTCAATCTTTAAAGCGTCGGGGTTACGATAAGCGAATGCGTCGCCCTTAATCTCTTTATATAGGTTTGGGGGCGTACCCTTAATTGCGTATAAGTCTTCGCCTTTAACCCCTAGCTGAGGTAACGATTTCATAAGCGCCCTTGTATAAGGGTGAACCGGCAGCGAGAATAGTTCGTCGCTTGACCCAATCTCGACTATTTCGCCTGCGTACATTACTGCGACTCGGTCGGCAACGTTAGCTACTACGCCTAAGTCGTGAGTAATAAAGACTACGGTTAAGTCGAGTTCGGCTTGAATATCTTTTAATAATTTTAATATTTGAGTTTGTAAAGTTACGTCTAGCGCAGTTGTTGGTTCGTCGCAAATAAGAATGTCGGGGTGGCAAGCAATAGCCGTAGCTATTACTATACGTTGACGCATACCACCGCTAAATTCGTGCGGATATTGATAATATCTTGTGGCAACGTCGGGGATACCGACTTTTTCCATAAGCGACATCGCCTCTTTCTTCGCATCTTCTTTATTTAATTTACTGTGAAGCACCAAAACTTCTTTGATTTGTTCGCCAATGCGTTTAAGAGGATTAAGAGCAGTCATAGGGTCTTGAAAAACCATAGCTATGCGTTTGCCTCTAATCTTCAACCAATTCTTTTTATTGATTCGGCGTTGATTGTAGTCAGGTCGCCTTGTTGACCACTCGGCTAAGTCTTGTCCGTCAAAAAGAATGTTACCGCTCTCGACCCAGCCATTTTTATCGGTCATACCAACAAAAGTCTTAGTTAGCACAGATTTACCGCTACCGCTTTCGCCAACTATGGCTAAGGTTTCGCTACGATATAATTTTAAGCTTGAACCTCTTACTGCGGTAAGCGTCCTGCCTCTTAGATTAAATTGAACTACCAAGTCTTTAATTTCCAAAATGACGTCTTTGTCGCAGGAATCTTGTTCTATTTCGATTTGTTCTTCGTCTTGACTTTGCTCTGTTTCGGTTTGTTGTTCGCCTTGACTTTGCTCTATTTCGATTTGTTCTTCGTCTTGATTTTGCTCTGTTTTGGCTTTAACTTCGTCTTGATTTTGTTTTGTTTGTTGTTCTTCTATGTTCATAATATTCACCTCTTACACGTGATTTTTGGGGTCGGACGCATCTGCGAAACGATTGCCCAAAACATAGAATGAAATTGTTATAATCGACAAAATCAAAGTGGGAAACCATAATTGATAGGAGTGGAAACGGAATACCGCTCTACCCGTGCTTATTAAGTCGCCTAGCGACACTACCGAAGTACCCGGTAAACCTAAACCGATATAACCTAAGAAAACTTCCGAACCAATGGTCATAGGTATAGTTAACGCAGTTTGCATAATAATCAAGCTAACTAGATTAGGAAGAATATTCTTAGATAAAATGCGTCCTAGCGGAGTGCCTAAACAACGACTTGCGATGTTATACTCGCTTCGCCTTATAGCAACGACCTTGTTGCGAATAAACATTGCAACCGACAGCCAACCCGTCACGCACATAGCTAGAACTATCGTCCAAAAACCCGGAGTAAATATATAGGTAAATAAAACTAGATATATTGTCTGTGGTATATTGACTAAAACGTTGTAAATTTCGGTCATTATTCTATCCATTTTTTCAACGTATCCCCAAAGAGCGCCCATAATTACGCCGATGGTGATGTCAAAAAACGCTACTACAAAACCTAGCAAAAGCGAAGTTCTTGTGCCGTACCAAGTACGTGTCCACATATCTCGCCCTAAGTTGTCAGTTCCAAAGATATGTTCTGCGCTAGGCGCGTTGTTAGCTAGCTCGGGATTATTAATGATTGTAGGCGCTATGGGGTCTACCGAAGTAAACATCGGGTAAAAGAACGCCATAAGCACAAACAATCCGGCTAAAATTACTAATGTTTTAGAAATAGGGCTTTTAAAGAACGTTCTTATTGTAGACCGCCAGTAAGAATAATTGGAATAGCCTATATTGTCAGCTTCTTTTTCGTTAAACCCGGCTTTTTCAAACATAGATTCGGTTAACTTAACTTGGAGATTCATCATAACGCTTTAACCTCCTTTTTTGCCTTTCTTTTACTGCTTGAAGTAAGCTGTATGCGAGGGTCAATTATGGCCATAGCTATATCGCCCAAAAATACGCCGACAATGCCTAGTATTGAGAATAGTAGAACTAATATTTGTACTACGTTGTTATCCATTTCTTGTATAGCCTTGACTAATAGTCCGCCCATGCCGGGTATGCTATACAAACTCTCGATTACAAGAGAGCCTGATATAGTTAGTAGTAGTTGAGTTGGAAAATACTGTACTAGCGGAACAAGGGCGTTACGCAAAATGTGGCTGTTCATAATTTTTCGTTCGCTCAACCCTTTTGCCCTAGCAAATTTAACGTAATCTCTATTTTCCTCGTCTACCATAAATCGCCTTAGCCATACCGCATACCAAGCTATGCTAGACAGCGATAACGATATAACAGGCAGTACCCAAGTCGCAGGGTTGCTATCGCTAAATGTCATAGGTATTCCAAACCATCTAGTGAAATATACTTGAATAAAGAATAGATAAATCAAACTAGGTATTGCTCTTACCGCTACTACATAACCCGTACCAAGTAAGTCTGGCAGTTTGTCTTTATTTTTTGCCATAGATATGCCCATAAAGAAGCCCAGCGCCATAGAAATAACCATACTTACTCCGCCGAAAGCTAAGGAATATGGCACTCTTTCGGCGAGTAAATCGACAATAGGCTTGTGAATTTTGTCAACACGCAATACTTCGCCTAAGTCGCCTTGAAATAAATTGACAAAGAATTTGCCAAAGAGAACAAAGGGATTGCCTTTTACGCCTATATCTATTAAATATTGTTCTCTCTCAAACTCGGTCATATTAAACAAGTCGTCCCTTGTAAAGTAACCGTCGGTTGGCATCAATCTAAGTAGCATAAATACTACAAAAATTATTATTATGATTGATATTAAAGACTGTAACAGCCTTTTTATTGTGTATTTAAACATATTAAACCGTTATTAATTAGCGCCGTTTAACGCAGCGAGCGCATCGTTAAATTCTTTTTCATATTTTTTGTATTCTTCGGTAGTTAAAGGTTCTTCTTGCGTATCCATCCATCTATAAGAGAAACGACTTAAACCAAAACCTCCACGTGGAGCAAGGAAAGGAATAGCACGAGTCATTTCAAATACGCCTCCGCCGTTCTCCCAAGGAATGAGGTAACCGCCGTTAATTAACATAGCTTCTAGTTCGCTAAATATCTTATATCTTTGCGATAATACCGTGCAAGCCGCAGCTTGTTTGACTAATTCGTCGTAACCTTCTATTACAAATTTACCGTCGTTAACTTCGCCTTGCGAGGTTAATCTTCCTAATTGAGCTAATGGGTCGCCATACTTAAAGCTGTAACTGTCGCAACTTATGTCAAAGCCCATATATTGATTGCAAGAAACATATTTGTCGTCGCCAGTTTGGAACATTCTTACGTTGATTAATTTATTACCATCTTTATCCGCAAACAAGCCTTCGATAGCCGCTTTAAATACTTGGGCAACTTGAATATCGTTAGAGTCTGGTCCGTGTGTAAATACTAAGTCAATAGGAAGTTTACCGTCCATCTCAAAAGTAATCGAGTTACGCATACTTACCGTGCCGGGCGTTACGCCTTTAATTGTCTTTCCGTCAGCTTCGACAAGTTCGGCAAGAGCAAGAGCGAAATATCTCTTAGCTTCCTCTTCATTATAGATGGTGTCTTTAAGGTCTTTAATAGCCTTTAATTCGGGGTAATCGGTGTAATCAACGCCATTTTCGTCAAAGCATACTCCTTCGGGAATTATTGTGTTAGTGAGCATTGCTTCGGGGTTGATGTTGTTGTAAATACGAGCCATTGCAGTACGGTTCACGCCGTGACGAAGAGCTTTTCTAAAATTATCGTTGTGGATAAAAGTGTCAAACTCTTTGTTAAGCGATTGGAAGTTTTGATAAAACCAGAATGTTACAGTTGATTTATCTTTGAAATTTACATAATCCTTGTATTTAGCGTTGCCTAGATAATTTGCAACTTCGTCGCCCGGAATGTTTGCGCTAGTAAGTTCGCCACGCAAAAACATCTCGATTGTTGTATTTGTGTTAGAAACTTTTTGAAGTTTTATTGTGTCAACCTTCATATTTACAGCGTCATAGTGAGCGGGGTTTTTACTTAGAACAAATTCTACGCCAGTACGCCAGGTCTTTAAGAAGTAAGGTCCGTTGTATAGTAATTTGTCGCAATCTGCGCCAAACATCTCTTTGCAATTTAGCGCAAATTCGATATTAAGGGGCAAAAACAATTCGGTTACTAAGAATGACTCAAAATAAGGAATAGATTGGGTGAGCGTATAGGTAACAGTCTTAGTAGCGTTGTCAGCTTTTACGCCTACAATGGTGTCAAATTGGTCGACAAGTTCCTGACGAGTCGAATTCTTAATGTTAGCAGGTTTCTTATAATCAGGGATAGAAGTGTCGTCCTTAATACGAATATTCTCATAATAAGTTTCAAGTCCGGAAATAACGGTCTTGATCATACTTATGTCCGCCTTAGTATTCTTGTGGTCGGAGTAATATTTCATAGCGTCTGCCCAGTCGGTTGCAAGAACTTCTCTAACTTTCTCGCCCTTACAGTCAAACCAGAAAATGTTATCTCTTAGGTGGAATGTCCACACAGACTTGTCAGCGTTGCTTTCCCAAGTTTCTGCGCTTGCGCCAACATATCTGCCAAAGCGGTCGTTAATAATCAATCCTTCCATAGTGTTAGCGATTATCTTCTTACCCGTTGTATCGGGAAGGTTAAAAGGAGAGATTAAGTTTAGGTCGATAGCGTAACTAGCGTAGTAAGTCTTGCCTTTATTTTCTTCTCCGCAGGCAGACAAAGCGAACACGCAAGTTATAGTCATCAATATTGCAAGTGTTAAAGAAACTATTTTTTTCATTTTATGCCTCCATGTTATTGTTTATAGTTTGATTACTTTTTCAAAAAGTATTAGTTAGCGTTGTTTGGTTATAATTTTACTGCTTATTTAAGTATTAAAGTTTTGCGATTTGTCACTGCGTTGACAAACATATTGCTCTTATGTCTTTATTAAAGTTTTATAATTTCATTTTTATAATGTTTGGTTATTCGTTTGTAACGAGGGTTACCTTTAATGAAACAAACATAGGCGCTACCTAGCACTTCAATTTGGTTTTGCTCTCGGTCATAGACAAAAGCGGTGTCTTCGCATATCCCAAAAGATTTACTTATATTAAATAGGTCCATTGAAGCTATTAATCGAGTTAGGCGGGGGCGAGTGTTAAAGTGTTGGTCAATCAAACCGCTACTAAATAAATTAAACCCTCTTGTCAAAAGAACTTGTCCGTCTGTTTCGTTTACGCTACCTTCATATTTAGCGGCGTCGGTTTCTATTGGTAAGGTTAAAGATGCTAGGTCGCTACCTGCGCCAATCATAAACTTGCCCATAATCGACGCTCCTGCCGAAGTTCCGCCGACTACTCCGCCGTTTTCATATACTTCTCTTATTAATTTGAGGGAAGCGGTGTCTTTTTCGTAATTACGCAGTAACGCCTTTACAGTTTTCATTTGATCTCCACCAACAAACCACACGCCTGTCAAATCTTTGAGGTAAGGTAGTAACGCAGGGTCGTCGCCATCGCTTGACCAGCCCTGAGATATTAAATTAGGTATTAGGGAAAGAGGTAGACAATTAATATTTGATGGTTTTGCTCCCAATTTAACTAAGGTAGTTTGAGTACAGCTAAACGATTCTAGCGGAATTGCCGAAGAAACAACAACTACGCATATTTTTGCATTCTCTCCGCCGGCAAGTCTAAGAAATTCTCCGTAAATCTCCTCTTTACTCCTGCCTACGTTACCGCCAGCTACGACTAAATAACCCTCTTTATTCATAACATAACTCCTAGTTTGATGTATTATTTGCACTAAATGATATCACTATGGTTGACATTATAAAATGCGAAATTATGCTCTATTTCGGTTTTTATTACATACAAATTGATGCTTTACAGTTTTTTTGTCACAAACGCATTGTTTTATGCTAATATGCAAGCGGAAAAACCATACTAATTTGAGCAAAGCACCAATTACTGTGGCATATTTATCAATATTACATATATTTTGATACGGAGGATACAATATGGCATTTATAGAGATCGACAAATTTGACCGTTTTGCAAATTATGACGGAAACAACACTTTTACAAACACTTTTTACCAAATAGTTTATATAGGTAATGGCGAAAAGGAATACACGATTGAAAACAAGCTATGTTTAGCTAAGGCAAATTCCTTTGTTCTTATACCGCCTAGCACGAAATACAGCTACAAAAACTTCTCGGGGGCGCAACTGCATATTTCTTTTGACGTATTCTACCTAGATATAATTGACGAAGTAATACTGCACCATTGTTTTAACAACAGAATTATACATTTAGATATGGCTCAACAATGCGGTATTAATCTTGTAAATATGGTAAAAGAGATTGAAAAAGAATACAATATGAACATTAAGCAAGACAATTTACTGCTTAAACTGCTTGTTAGCGAACTAGTGTTACGCATCAATAGATACGCCCTTGAAAACGATAGTTTGACGCTACAACTCAGCAACTCTACTTGTTTGATGGAAGATATTAGAAATTATATTAATAACAATTTTGCCTCTTGCACGCTTGCAAGTTTGAGCAAAACTTTCTATGTGTCCACTTCTCACCTTAGTCGAGAATTTAAAAAAATGTTTGAAATAAATATTTCTGACTTTATCATTAGCAAAAAAATTGCCCTAGCTATCAATCTACTGCGAAATACTAAACAAAGTATGGAACAAATTGCAACCGAATGCGGTTTTTCTTCGGCAAACTACTTCGGTCTACGTTTCAAGCAAGAAATGGGTATGTCGCCAATGGCTTACCAAAAGTCGGTTAGGTTTACCTAGAACTAACAGCTTAATTTGCCCTATAACTTAAAACTTAGCTATAAACTTACATAATTAAGTTGACTAATAACTGTGGCAAGACTAGTCTACTACGGCTATTCTGGTAATATCTTTTGTATTTCTATAAAATAAAGAAGGCTTTTGAAAATTGTTTATCCGCTTTCAAAAGCCTTCTTTTATACCATTTTTGTCACCTAAATAGTACAATATTAAATTTTAAGTCAATTAAAAATACTTTATATTAAATTACCTTAACGCTTTGTCGTAAGGTATGCCTTCGGCTTTTGGCGCGCGAGATTTTTTAGATGTAAAGGCAAGCACGACTAGGGTTGCAAAATAAGGCACCATATCGTAAATTGCGCTAGGAATACCTAAATTATCTAGGAAAGGTATCTTGCCGTGTAAAGAAGATAACGACATCATAAAGGCGAAGAATAGAGCGCCTAAGAATATCTTTGAAGGTTTCCACTGACCAAAGATTAAAACCGCTAAGGCTAAAAAGCCGTAACCAAAAACTGTACCGCTAAATTCGCTTATTAGTGGCACCATAAATAACATACCGCCGATACCGCCAAGTAGACCGCTTATTGCAACGCCCCAATAACGCATTCTAGGCACGTTGATGCCTACGGAGTCGGCTGCCTGCGGGTGTTCGCCACAAGAACGCAATCTAAGCCCAAAGCGTGTTTTGTTGAGCAAAAAGGTAGACACTAAAAGAATAAGTAAGCCTATAAAAGTGGTAATATAGGTGTCTTTAAAGAACATATCGCCTATTACTGGGATACTGCCTAAAAAACCGCCATCTTTAATATAGAATAACCCGACGGTATCAATTTGAATATTTTGCGTTCCTATTGTCATACGAGCAAGGAAAACAACAAGCGCAACAGAAATAATGTTAAGCGCCGTACCGCCTATGGTTTGGTCTGCCTTAAAATTGATTGCCGACACGCCTAGCAAGAGCGAATAAATTGTGCCTGCTATGCCTGCAATTAAAATGGCAAAAATCAGTAGTAATTGAGGGTTCATTACGACCCCTGCCTTTTGCATTAAATAGATAAACATATATCCGCAAAATGTGCCTATAATCATAATACCGTCAAGGGCGATGTTGATAGTTCCGCTTCGTTCGCTAAACATACCGCCTAACGCAACTACCATAAGTGGCATTGCTATTAAAAAAGCATATCTAAATACTTCGTAAAAAATTTCCATATTTATTTCTCCTCGTCAGTATTTGACTCATTTTGACTTGCCGAATTTTTGGCAACTTGACTAGCCGAGTCAACGACTTCTTGACTAGCCGTATCGATTATTTCTTGGCTAGCCGGGTCAACGACCTCTTGACTTATATCTACATTATTATCTTGCTCATTCTCAACGGCAGGTTCTGTCACTTTTTTCTTTCTAAACTTAGCTATTAATTTAGGCAAATACGACTTGATAATTAGAGCGGCGGCGCTGAAATAAATAATTATACCTACGATAATGTCTATAATCTCGGGCTTAAAGTCAAGCAGTTGCAAGAAGAAACCGCCTCGCTGTAAGTGCGCAATAAATAACGCCGAGAAAATTATGCCTATTGGGTGACTTACGCCGAGCAAAGCTACGGGTATGCCGTTAAAGCCCATAGGGGCGATTACGTTTTTGGGAGAATATGGATTTCCGCCGGTTTGTATATTGATTGCGCCTGCAAGCCCTGCAAGAGCGCCGGCTATTACCATTGATAGAATAATACTGCGTTTCTCGTTTACGCCGGCATATCTTGCGGCATTCTTGTTAAGTCCGCACGCCCTTAGCTCAAACCCAAACTTAGTCTTGTTAAGCACGTAATAAAGAATAATCGCAGTTGATATAGCAAGTATAAGTCCCAAAGCTACACGTGAACCATTAAATAATTTGTCTAGCCCAAAAGTCGGCATAGCCGCATTAAGGGGAACAGGGTAAGTGCGTTGTTCGATAGACATAAACATCGTTGTATCATTCTTAATCATCATATCCACAAAATATACGCCGATGTAGTTGGTCATAATTGAGGTGATAACTTCGTTGACATTAAATACCGCTTTAAATAATCCCGGAATAAAGCCCCAAAGCGCTCCGCCAATAATGCCGGCAAGCAAACAAACCACCCAATTACCTTCAAGGGTAAATGCAGCGACAAGGGCAAAATACATACCCATAGTATATTGTCCGCTTGCGCCTATATTAAATAGTCCTGTCTTAAAGGCAAAACCTACCGAAAGACCGGTTAAAAGCAAAGGAGTTGCGACATAGAGCATATCGCCTATGCCTCTCATAATGTCAGGATTATTAAATCCTCCAAGTAATATTCGCCAAAAACCCTCAAAAGCGTCTTGTGGCTTAGTTACAAGCATAAGAATTAGACCAAATAACAAGCCTATTACTACGGCTATTGCAGAAGAAGAAAAACTACTAAACGTCGAACTATTAAGTAAGCGTTTAAACATTGGCTTAGGGTGAGTGAAAAGTTGAACAAAAAAGTTAGCGATAGAAAGGGCGGTTTTTTTAAACCATCTACCAATAGCAAATGTTGCTTTCTTAATCCATCTACCAATAGCAAATGTTGCTTTCTTAATCCATCTACCAGTTGCGAATGTTGACTTTTTAATCCATCTACCGGTTGCAAACGTAGCCTTCTTAATCCATCTGCCAACGGAAACAAAAAATTGTTTAAATTTATTCATTACTCGTTAGTCTCCTTGTCATTTCTCTTGCTTCCCGCCATATACAGCCCTAATTCTTGTACGTTTGTAGTCTTAGGATTAAATTCGCCAACAATCTCGCCTTCGTACATAACAAGAATACGGTCGGACAAATTCATAACTTCGTCAAGTTCAAAAGAAATAAGTAGCACTGCGCTACCACTATCCCTAGCCGAAACTATTTGCTTGTGTATAAACTCAATCGCCCCAACGTCAAGTCCACGAGTAGGTTGTACGGCGATTAAAAGTTTGGGGCTAAGGGAGATTTCCCTTGCGAGAATAGCTTTTTGTTGATTGCCACCCGACATACTGCGAGCGCTACTCTTTATGCCCAAACTACTTCTTACGTCAAACTTTTGAGTAAGATTTGTTGCGTATTCGTCTATTGCGTGACGATTTAAAAAGCCTAATTTATTGCTAAACTTTGGAGTAAAGTACTGTTTTAAGACAATATTATCTTCCAAAGAATAGTCAAGTATTAGACCGAATTTATGTCTATCCTCAGGTATATGGGCTAGCCCTAGTTTGTTGCGATAACGAATACTCTTCTTAGAAACGTCTACGCCGTCAAGTATTATTTTACCGCTTGATAATTTTTCAAGTCCGGTTAAAGCGTACACAAGCGAAGATTGTCCGTTGCCCTCAATGCCTGCAATGCAAACAATCTCACCCTTATTAACCTTAAAGGAAACATTGTCTACGGCGTTCTTCTTGCTAAACTGACTCTTAACCACTAGGTCGCAAATTTCAAGAACGTTTTCCCCTGCGCAGGCTTGACTCTTATCTACCACAAAGTCAACGTCTCTGCCAACCATCATTTTTGACAGCTTGTGAGTGTCGGTATCGGCAATATTGACCGTGCCAATACACTTGCCCTTGCGTAGAATAGTACACCTATCTGCTACCGCCATAATTTCATTTAACTTGTGAGTAATAAATAGTATTGACTTACCTTCGGCGGCAAGCCCCTTCATAATACGCATAAGTTCGTCAATCTCTTGTGGCGTAAGCACGGCTGTTGGTTCGTCAAAAATAAGTATCTCATTCTTGCGATACAGCATCTTTAATATTTCTACCTTTTGCTGTTGACCTACGGGAATATCCTCAATCAACGCATCTGGGTCAACTTTCAATTTATATTTCTCCGACAATTCGACAATTTGATTTCGAGCGTATTTTTTGTCAATCAAACCACGTTTCATAGGCTCTGCGCCTAAAATAATATTGTCAAGAGCTGAAAAACACTCGACTAATTTAAAGTGTTGGTGAACCATACCGATGCCAAGGTCGTTAGCATCGTTAGGGTCTTTAATAGACACAACTTGTCCATCTTTTAAAATTTCGCCTTCTTCGGCTACATAAAGCCCAAACAAAATGCTCATAAGAGTAGATTTGCCTGCGCCGTTCTCGCCTAGCAATGCGTGAATCTCACCACGTGCCAATTCTAGGGTAATATCGTCATTTGCAATAATACCCGGAAAACGTTTGGTGATATGTCTCATCTCAATTACATTGTCCATTTGTATACCCCAAAAAAAGTTATAAAATAAGGGGCAAATATTTGCCCCTTATTAAATTAAACCAAGTTAATAGTAGCAACCATAACATTAGTCATCTAAAAGATTAAAATAAGAAACAGTAGCTACAAAAGCGTTATTTATTTAACAACTGTTAAGATAACGTTAGTTAGTTTAAGACCTGTCTTAATTTCTTCGGCTGTGGGTAGATCAGCAGCAGATTTAACTGTTCTTGCAAGGTCTTTTACTGTGCCAGCAACTAATTTAGCATAAATTGCTTTGTAATCGCCAACTGTAAATGTCTTAAATTGACCAACTTTTGCGGTGTCAGCATTAAGGTCTGCGATAGGTAAACCGATACCATCAACTTTTGCGTTGAATACTGTGGTCTTTCCGCCATAAATATCAAATTTGCCATCTCTAATAGATGTGAGAATGTCTTGTACAGATTTAGCAAGTCCCTTGGTTGCAGATGTGATGCAGGTCTTGCCAGCGCCAGTGTTGTATTGGTCAACGTCAACGCCGATAACCCATTTATCAGTAAGTTTGCCAGCTACGTCCATAACTTGCATACCAGCTCCGCCAGCGCAAGCAAAGATAACGTCAGCATTTTGGAACATTGTTGTTGCAGCGGCAGCGTTCTTAACAGCTTCGCTACCAAAGTTGCCTAAATAACTGTGTTGAATGTCAACAGTAATGTTTAATTCCTTAGCTGCGTCGTCTGCTCCTTTAAGGTAGCCATAACCAAACGCAACAACGGCTGGAACTGACATTCCGCCTAAGAAACCAAGGTCGGTAAAGCCATCTTTAACAGCAGCGTAACCTGCAAGATAACCAACTTCTTCTTCGGCATAAGTAACAGAAGCTACGTTCTTGTCTGTTCTAAATGTGCTGTAATCTAAGGTATGAGGAGCACCATCAAGAAGAATAAACTTAACGTCAGGATATCTGGTTTGAGCTTCAAAAATTGGAACTTCGAACAAGAAACCGGGTGTAACGATTGTGCGAGCGCCCCAAGCAACTGCTAGGTCGATAGCATCAAGATAGTCAGCATCCGAAGCAGCGTAAGGTTTAATATACTTAATGTCGCTTTCTGCGAGTTTGTTAGCCTTAGCGTATGCTTTTACGCCTTCCCAAGCGCCTTGGTTAAAAGATTTGTCGTCGATAGTTCCTACGTCTGTGATTAAACAGATTTTACCAGTGCCTTGTTCGCCACAAGCTACAAAAACAGATACGCTTGTCGCAAGCATTGCAACTACTAAAAGTAGGCTAAATAGTTTTTTCATTTTTTTACCTCCATAAATTACACAATAACTTTGTGTTCAATTTATTTTAGCACACTATCTATATTTTTTCAACACTTTTTCTTGTTTTGTTATTATTTTTTTTGCCTAATTACCTTAAAAATTACGCTCGAAATATAGTATCACTATAATTTTACAATTTATTCTTTTATCCGCATTGACAAGTATTTTTAAGTAAAGTATTGCTAGAAAAACCTATTGTATACTATTTAAAATTAAGCTTTATCTAAAATATAATTTAACCGCTAGATTTCACCAAACTTTAACAAAAAAATTCTTGTGTAATTGATTAATGCGGTGTATAATTAACAGTGTTAACTATTAGTTTTATACGTTAATTAGTTTTTCAATTTAATTAAACTGTCTATCGTATTTAGGCAAGAATATTTTAACAAGAATAATCTAAATAATAGTTAAGACAACATTATAAGGATAAACCGCTTTGACAAAAGCGCATAGAGGGGAAAAATGCAAACGATAAACAATCAAATGATTGAAACTATTAGACAGATGTATGATATGGAGGCGTTCTCGCCACTTATGGAATTCTGTCAAGGCGAAATGCGAACGCTAAATTACCTTTTGACCAACAGAAACGTAAAAACTCTGCCGTCAAACATATCTAGCACGCTAAACGTATCTCGTAGCAGAACAACCGCTACGCTAACCTCGCTTAGGCGCAAAGGCTACATTAATATGGAAATATTGCCTAGCGACCGTAGATGCCTTGTAATTAGTCTAACCAAAGAAGGCACAGACTATATTATAGAGAAACTTAAACAAGCCGAAAACTACATAGGGCTTGTTGTAACTAATTTGGGACAAGAAAATGCAATAAAATTGATAGATTTACTAAAACTAATAGTAGATATTACCAAAAGGAATGAGGCTTAGTATGAATAAAAAGACAGTGGCAAAAGAGGTTATAGTAAGGATTGTAGTAGGAGTAGTACTTCTATTGCTTTGCGTCGGCTCGGTATTTGGCATATTAAATACAAGAATTAATTACACATTAATCGACTACTTGCCGGAAGACTCGGCTACTCTTAAAGGTTTTAATATGGTAAACAAAGAGTTCGGCAGTACTTCTTACGCAAGGGTAATGATTAAAGATATAAATATCAACGCCGCTCGAACCGTCAAAGAGAGTTTTTCAAAAATTGAAGGCATAAAGTATTCGTTGTGGATTGACGATATGGTAAAAATGGCTCTTGACGCCCTCGAAACACAAATTGACGAAAACAAAGACGTAATCGACCAAATAATCTCGGTACTGCCACAAGGCACAAAAGAAAAGTTAGAAGAACTAATCAAAAAGATTAAAGATGACACCGATATGGCGTCGACACTAGACTTTCTTGAACAAAACCCAATACTACTTGACGCAGTCGACCTAATTACCAACTACTATTTCGACGGCGCAATTAGTCTAACTAACTATTATAACGTCTTGGATAAGAACGCTCTAATCGAAGTCTACTTTACCGAAAACGATTATAGTATGCTTACAAATACCGCAATTGACCAAATAAAAATGAAATGCTCAGGGCTTGACGTTGCCTACGAAGGAACGGCTATCTCTACTAAGGCAGCAAGAGAAACTACAAGTAGCGAAGTGCTAATAGTTACCGTCCTTGTCGTTCCGCTTGCAATAGGCATATTAATGCTAACTACTAACGCATATATCGAACCTCTGCTACTGCTACTTACTATCGCTATGTCAGTGCTATTTAATATGGGGACAAACCTATTCTTAGATTTGTTTGGGTGGCTTGACGGTATAAGTTTCATAACAAATAGTATGGCGACAGCGCTACAAATGGCGATTACTATGGACTACGCTATATTCGTCTTGCACAAATATCGAAACGCAAGGACAAACGGACTAGAAAAGAAAGATGCGCTTAAAGCGTGTATGAGAGAGTCGATATTGCCTACGGCGTCAAGCTGTCTTACAACTGTTGCGGGCTTTGTAGCTATGACATTTATGGACTTTGGAATAGGCAAAGACATCGGTTTCGTATTTGCAAAGGGCGTAATTATTAGCTTTATTGTTTCGCTACTATGTATGCCGTTCTTCCTTAAAATATTTGATAAATTGCTTACTAAGACCGAACACAAACCTTTAATGCCCACAGGTAAAAAACTTACCAAGTTTTGCATTAAATTTGCAATACCGATAATTCTTGTGGTTGTGTTACTTGCCGGCGGTAGCTTTATGTTGCAAGATAATCTTCAATTTATGTACGGCGAATCGGCAATATCAGCCTCGGTCGGCACACAAACTTACGAGGATAGTAAGACTATAACCGAAGCATTTGGACTATATAACCCGATTGTAATTATGATACCTAAGTCGTATAGAGACCCACCGGATAGCGAGGGCAAATTAAACGAAAAAGACCGAGAAATGAAGTTGATAGACGAGTTGCGCAACCTTACCGTACAAACGAAAAATAATAAAAAGCGTATGGTAGCTAGCATAATGTCCTACCGTTCTATTTGTAAACCCGGTATGGAGAGTATGATTCCCGCTCAACTTGTGGCAAACTTCGATAGCGAAAATTACACTCGTATAGTCATTAATCTTAACGCTTCGAGCGAATCTCCCGACGCTTTCGCAGCTTACGACGAACTAAAAACTATTCTTACTCGTAACGCAGTAACAGAATGGTATGTAGTCGGCAGTACGGTTGCCGCAAGCGAAATGAGAACTATGCTCGAAGGCAATAAGGACGTTCTTCTTGGCGAACGAGATTACACCTTTGTAAATTTACTGGGAATAGCTGCGATATTCTTAATAATAATGTTTACCTTTAAATCTATATCCGTACCGATACTGCTTGTATCGACTATTGAAATGGGCATATTTATAAATATGGCAATTTCCGCCTTGCAAGGCACAAAAATAGCCTTCTTGGGCTACTTGATAGTTTCGCTGATACAACTAGGAGCGACTATCGACTATGCAATACTGTATATGCAAAACTATGTCGACAGTAGAAAAATTCACGACCGCAACATAGCTACGTTAGAAGCGACAAGGCTATCTATTACAAGCGTGCTTACTTCGGCGCTAATACTATGCGTAGCGGGTTTCTCAATCGGGTTTGCTTCAAGCGTACAGGGCGTAAGCGAGATAGGCTTTATGATAGGGCGAGGCGCTCTAATCAGCGGAGTTCTTGTTCTTGTATTCTTGCCTCCGCTTGTTAGATTGTTTGATAGATATATACCGATGTTGTCGCTAAAAATGAAATTCTTAAAACCCTTAAAGGTAAGCGAAGAAGAAGCCAGCATTAGAGCGATAGACAAACACATTATCAATAATCCGGTTAAAAAATACGAAGACACTACCCCTCAACCTAACCAAGATATGCTCGAAGGCGAAGTTACTACAACGCTAGTTGACAAACACACCAAGAAAAAACTTAAATATAAGGCATTGAAAGAAGAATTGCAAGACCAAGATTTAGTTAAACAAGAAGCGGTTGACGTTGAAGAAAAAATACAAGACGAAAAAGATGTTGACCGTGAAGAAAAAATACAAGACGAAAAAGACAAGGACGACGCAAGCGATAAATAACCAAAAGTCTTGTTAGACTTAATTATAAAATATTTATAATTAAGTTAAGCTAAATTACAAGTTAAACAAAACGCAATAAATAAGTTGTAATAACCAACTCATAAACTAAACAAAAGAACTCTCTAATATGTTTTAGAGAGTTCTTTTAATTGATAAAAATTACTTAACTATAATATTTATAAGTCTATTTGGAATGACAATTACCTTAACGACTTGCCCTAAAATATATTTTCTTACATTTTCGTCGTTTAAGACTGCAAGTTCGACTTCTTTTACCGTAAGACTGCTGTCAAGCGTTATTCTTGTCTTTAACTTAGAATTTATTTGTACGGCAAGTTCGACAACGGGTTTAATCAAATCAAGTTCGTTATAGGTAGGATAAGGTTGAGTTGTCACCGAATAAGGCTTGCCTATTTGTTCCCATAGTTCTTCGCATATATGAGGAGCAATCGAAGAAAGCATTAAAACTAGGTCGCAAGCGGTGTCAAAGAGAAGTTTGCCATTTACATTCTGGCAACTAGAAACATAGGACGACATAGCGTTAGTTAACTCCATCATTCTTGCGATTGCGGTATTGAAGCTAAACTCGGGGATATCTTGGCTAACTTGTTTGATAGTATTTGCCCTAACAAATTTAAGCTCTTGGTCTTGTTGACAGGTCGAAACGACCCCTCTTGTATCATACGCCGATAGCACTAAGCGTTCGACTTTTTCTAACCACTTAGCGACCGCCTTAATCCCTTCGTCGTTCCACGGACCGCCCTCAATATATTTAAAGGCAAAACCCATATAAACTCTAAATGTATCGCTACCGTACTTCTCTATATATTCGTCGGGAGAAACAACATTGCCGTGCGACTTGCTCATACGATTGCCGTCTGGCCCGAGAATAATGCCTTGATGGACTAGCGAAGTAAAAGGTTCGTCAAAGTTGAGGTAACCCATATCACGCAAAGCCTTAGTGAAAAATCTTGCGTAGAGTAGGTGCATACAAGCGTGTTCGGGTCCGCCTATATATTTGTCAACGGGTAGCATTTTATTAATTAATTTTTTATCAAAAGGCATAGTTGTATTCTTGTTGTCGGGGAAACGCAAGAAGTACCAACTACTGCACACAAATGTGTCTAGGGTGTCAACTTCTCTTGTAGAAGGTCTACCGCAAATCGGGCAAACGGTTGAGGTAAATTCGGCGCACCTTGTAAGCGGGCTTGTGCCATCGGGCGTAAAGTTTACATTGTGGGGTAGTAGAACGGGCAAGTCTTTTTCCGGCACAGGCACTGTTCCGCAGTGGTCGCAATAGATTATAGGAATAGGCGCTCCCCAGTAACGTTGACGGCTAACAAGCCAGTCACGCAAGCGATAGTTTGTAACGAGTTTGCCTAAATTAAGCGTTTGTAGCTTAGTTGGAACTCTCAAACAGCCTTCTGCCGTACTCAAACCGTCAAACTCACCGCTATTACACATTATTCCGTGTTCGCAATAAGGTAGGTCGTTATTTGTTCCGTCGGGCGAATTGATAACTCGCTTTATTTCGATATTATGCTTTTTGGCAAATATATAGTCCCTTGCGTCGTGAGCGGGAACACCCATAATAGCCCCTGTTCCGTAGCTACCTAGAACGTAATCGCCTACCCAAACTTGCGCAAGTTGATTGTTGATTGGATTGACTGCGTATGCTCCGGTAAATACGCCTGTCTTCTCTTTTGCCGTGCTTAAACGCTCTATCTCGGTAGTTTTGCTCGCTTGAAGAATGTAATCTTCTACGGCTTGTTTACATTCCTTAGAAGTGATAACGTCAACTAAGGGGTGTTCGGGAGCAAGCACGCAATAAGTACAGCCAAACAAAGTATCAGCTCGTGTAGTGAACACTTTAAACTCGTGTTTGCCGTCTTGAAGCGCAAACGTAAGCTCTGCGCCGTTACTCTTACCTATCCAATTCTTTTGCATTAATTTAGTCTTTTCGGGCCAATCTAGGTTGTCTAGACCGTTAAGCAATTCTTCGGCGTAGTCGGTAATTTTAAAGAACCACTGAGTCAAATTTTTCTTGCTTACTACCGAGTCGCATCGGTCGCACTTACCGTCTACTACTTGCTCGTTAGCAAGCACGGTATTGCAAGAAGGACACCAGTTGACGGGGGCATTTCTGCGATAAGCTAAGTTGTGCTTATAGAGTTGTAAGAACATCCATTGAGTCCACTTGTAGTAGTCGGGCATACAAGTAGCCAATTCGTAATCCCAGTCAAACATAGCGCCCATATCGGCAAGTTGGCGTTGCATCTTAGCAATGTTTGCAAGAGTTGATTGCTCGGGGTGAATGTTAGTCTTGATAGCGTAATTTTCAGCAGGCAAACCAAATGCGTCAAAGCCCATAGGCTCAAACACATTGTGACCGTTAGAACGCATAAACCTTGCGTAGACATCGCTTAAACCATAATTATACCAATGCCCTAAGTGTAATTTAGAAGCCGACGGATATGAAAACATCTCTAACACGTAGTGTTTGTTGTCAATCTTGCTCTTGTCGAAACTATAAATCTTAGTTTCTTTCCACTTATCATTCCACTTCTTCTCAATGCGAGTAACATCCATAAGTTTTGCCCTTCTTTTTTTTGAAATATTATTTTAATTATAATACAAAAATGTCAAAAATGTCAAACCTAATCTATACAATATTACTTTGTTACTTTACAATATTAAATTTTGTGTGTATAATAAATTTAGTCAAGGAGGGGGGCAAAATGACATATTACATATATATGGGCTGTATAACGCTACTTGGCGGAGCGTTAGGTGGCACGCTTGCGATGTATCTATTTAGACACAAAACCAAAAAAGTTTACTTTATTATTGTCAACATAATCGGGCTAGGCATACAATTTGCGTTAAGCTTTTACTTCGGCATTAAATTTATTACTTAAAACATTTAGTAAATAGATGCAAAGAATTTAATTACAAAAAATTTAATTACATTATTAACAAAGTTAGACAAGACTAATCGAGCCTTGCCTAACTTTTTTTTAAATATTACTATTAATTTAGACTATTAAATTTAACTGGGCGGAATTTTAAGATATTTGCCCGCCCTATTTGGTTTAATCATAACATAAGGACGACCTATCGCAAAGTCATAATTTGCAAGGTCTTGCGTTAAAGTTGTTCCGCAAGCGATAAAACAATTAGACGCTATTGTTAAAGGCGCTATAAGATTACTGTTACTGCCTATAAAGCAGTTGTCGCCCACGCTTGTTCTATGTTTCTCCCTACCGTCGTAGTTTACAAAGATTACTCCGCAACCAATATTGCAATTTACCCCTACGGTAGCGTCGCCAACGTATGCAAGATGCGCCGCCTTAGTGTAATCGCCCAATGTAGAATTCTTTAATTCGACAAAATTACCTATTCGAGCAAAATTGCCCACTCTGCTATTCTCACGCAAATGCGCATTTGGACCTACCGTTGTGCCTTCGCCTACGTAGGAGTCGATTATCCGGCTAGAACGAATTACGGCGGACTTGCCAATGTGACCGTTGACAATATAGCTAAAACTCTCTATAACGCAACCATCTTCAAGCACAGAGTTACCCTTAATTACGCATTCGGGTTCTATTGTGCAATTTTGCCCTATTATAACGCTACTATCTATATAAGTTGTCAAGCTGTTCGCCCCCTACTACAAATAATAATACATTATTGTATGCGCAAGCGAAAGATGTGTGAACTAAGACTTGTCAAAAAATAAAATAAACTACTACTATTAAAGATAGCTAAAACCTAACTATACAAAATTTACATTTTTACTATAAAAGCTCGCAGCAAAATAGCCGTTAAATTAACCAAATACAAAACAAATTAATTTAACAAGCGACCTTACTAAGTCACAAAATATAACTCTATTAATACAACTACATTACTTAAACTAAGGTTAGATTAAAATTAAGCCTTTGCTAATTTAACAAGCGACTAATCTTGCAACAATTACCGTAATATCGTCTTTTGGTTGGTTAGAATTGTAATAAATTGCCTTATTAAGCAGTTCGTCGGCGATTATTTGAGGGTTAGTGACATTTGACTGTTGAAGCAAGTAGGCAATTTCATTCTTATCGGCAAAGCTATCGGCAAAACCGTCGCTATAAATTAAAATTAAGTCACCGCACTTTAAAACCTTCTTGGTGCAGGCAGGCTTAATCTGGCTTAGCACGCCTAGCGGAAGCGAACCGCCAACTATAAATTGAACTTCTTCGCCACAACGAGTGACAGAATTGGGAGAGCCTAGTTTGATAAAGTCGGTAAAACCGCTAGTTAAGTCAATTACGCAAATATCTAGGGCGGTAAAAGTTTCTTCGTTAGCCGAAGCGAGCAAATGATTGACGCAAGTTAGAATACAATCGCTATCGAAATTTGCCTTATAAAAATTCTCGACCAAACTTATAGCTATGTTGCTAGTATTTTGAGCCTCTTTACCGCTACCCATACCGTCGCTAAGGGCAAGTAAGAACTTATCGTTATTTAACCTTATAAAGCTGTGCGTGTCGCCGGAAATATCGCTACCTTGTTTGGTTACAAAGGAAAACCCAAAAGTAACGTTGTACTTAGGACTTTCTTTCAAAAACAATATATCCCAATTAGAATTTGGCATACTCTCGATATGCTCGATAAACATCTTGCGACTAGCAAGTTTGGTAATAATTGTAGTTATAATATCTTTTTTAGCGTCTTGACGAGCTATCGTAAGCGTTACAAGCAGTTTTCCGTCTTCTTCCCAAACAACCGCCTCTTTAACTAAGCAATGACAAAAAGTCAACTCCTGCATAGCTAGCTTCTCTTTTTCTCGGTCAAATTGCAAGTTTTTACGGCAACTTTGCGACAAATCTTTGAGAATAGTGGATACTCCGCCTAGTTGCTCGCCTAAAAGCAACTTGCTGTTAGCGTTATTTTGCTCGGTTTGGTAATATTCCTTATATACAAGAACTTCCTTATTGATTGCAGAAAGTAGAGTGTTGAGTCGCATACAATTAGACGCAAGCAAATTTGGAATATCTAGCAAGGTAGCTTTGCCTTTGTCAAGCCCAGCCGTAACTAATTCGCAAAAGGCTTGCTCGGTCTTGTCTATATTGTTTCGCCAACAACGACTTCGCTCGGGACAGTCCTTGCAAATGCCCTCGCTAACGTCTTTGCTAATTGCAACAGTTGCTTTTTCGGGCGAAAGCGCTCGCTTAGTCAGCGATTTGTAAGTCAACTGCATTTCATAAAATACATCGGCAAGCTCGTAAAGTCTGCGTGAGATGTTATTTCTAAGTCTGTTGATAATCGGTTCGGGACTATAATGTTCGGCGCACTTGCCAAAACAATCTTTTGCTTTATTGAGCAAACTGTTTGGAAATACGCAAAAGACAACGCAACCTAAAAACGTTGGCAAAAGCACTAAATAGTGCGTTGAACCATAAACATCAAAGAAAAACACTAGTACAAGCAAACTAAGCAATAGCGCAAGAGCCGACAAATATTTGCTTAATTTATAGAATCCTACCGACACAAGAGCAAAGACACAGTAAATTGCAATAGAACTTATCTGTCCGCTATTTAACGCAACGCCTAGTCCTAGCGAAGAAGCAAAACAAAAAGAAGAAAGAGGGGAATATGTAAATAATAGAAATAAAATTCCAAATGGCGCAACTATATCGATAATGGCAACGTTGCCTACTTTAATATCGGCAAACGATTGAGAAATAGCTACGCAAACCGTAGCTAAAAAGATAAGTTCGTCTGTTCCTAGTCGGTATCTTAGCCCTCTAACAAACACCGCTCTAAACACATACATACATACGTAAGAAAATATAATCGAGCTACCGCAATATATTAACCGTTCGACAACGCCTACATCGCTAGAATAGACAAAATAAAAAATAAGGGAAAGCAACATATATAGGCACATCAACCACTTGTTGACAGCTCGCCCTATCCTATTATGTATAAGTAACGCTACGACAATAACCACAGCTTGCGTAGCTGTGATTATAATTTGATTTAATCCATAAAAGACGCTCGACAGCAAAAAGACAACGCAGGACAACCATATATTAATGCAGTATGCGTTGGCTACAAATATGCCGTAAGCGTAAGTTGGACTTGCCCGTCTAACAAGTATAGAACAACCTAATAATAAAACTTGGATTAAAATAAGTTTAACTTTTTTCATATAATCCTGCACAGTAATTTTTAATTAGATTATATGTATTAATTGTTAAAGCGACTTACTTCTTTTTGTTTAATTATGAGGTATGCTGTCGCAAAGTAATCAAAAGTAGGCTTAGACTAATTTATAACAAGACCTTGCCTAGCTCGACAAGAAGCTCTTTCCATCTAGGAAAATATTCTTCGGGGACATAGTCTTGTAATTGACTAATTTTATAGTCATTTACATATTCTATAAATGGGCTAGACAATAAGTTTGGAAAGTATTTGTTGATAAGTTGAACCGCTTTACTATTAGAAAGGACTTCTTTAACTGTTAAATTATTAATATTCATAATTTATTGTATGTAAATATGGTTAAATAAGTACCTCTTACGCCAACATTACAAAAAGATATTTGACAAAAATTATAAATCGGTGTAGACTAGACCATACCTTACAAAAATATGAAAAATTTAGCGACTAAAAAAATATCTAGTTACCAACTAATTGCCCTAACATATATGGCGGTTATACTTGTTGGTTCGCTGTTACTACTGCTACCGATATCTTCAAAAGACGGGCAAGTGACCCCCTTTATCGATTGCTTATTTACCGCAACAAGCGCAACTTGCGTTACCGGACTAATAGTTTACGACACTTACCTACACTGGACGGTATTTGGTCAAATAGTTATTCTACTTATGATACAAATCGGCGGACTAGGGTTTATGACGCTTGTGACTATCTTTATAATGTTTATAAGCGGTAAACTCTCACTCTCCGAAAGAAAACTCTTTCTTCAAACAGCAGGCGGTAAAAATTTAAGCGACACAGGCAAATTAATTAGCAACATTGTTAAAGGCACGTTGATATTTGAGCTGTTTGGCGTAGTTATGCTGTCGACTAGATTTTGCGTTGACTTTGGCTTTGGCGAAGGACTATGGATATCAATATTCCTTTCTGTCGCCGCTTTTTGTAACGCCGGCTTTGACATTTTAGGTTTTTTAGGCGAATTTAACTCGCTTACGGCTTATACCGGCGACGTTATAGTCAACTTTACAATAATGTTTTTAATCATTATGGGCGGACTAGGTTTTCTTGTTTGGGGCGACTGCCTACGCAATCGTTTCAAATGGAGCAAATATAGCTTGCACACCAAAATGGTGCTTAGCTTTACAGCCGTACTTATCGTTAGCGGAGCAGGGCTGTTTATGCTATTTGAATATAATCACTCGCTTAAAGATTACAACTTTTGGGTAAAACTACTAGCCTCGTTATTTGGCTCGGTTACGCCTAGAACAGCGGGCTTTAACACCGTAGATATGGCGTCGCTGTCCGAAGCGGGACGGCTACTAACTATGTTTTTAATGTTTGTCGGCGGTAGCCCGGGTTCGACGGCAGGCGGTGTAAAAACTACGACTTTCCTTATTGTAGTATTTGCGGTAATAGCAAATATTCGCCGTAGAGCCGATATTACAATCGGCAGAAGAAAAGTCGAAGCGTCGGTGCTTCCTCAAACAATAGCTATAATGGGCATTTACCTATCTTTAATACTAGTATCTACCTTAGCTATACTTGCGGTAGAGCCATTTAGTATGTCGCAAGTAGCGTTTGAAGTCTTTTCGGCTATTGGCACAGTTGGACTAACAGTGGGAATTACCTCGTCGTTGACAATCTTTTCAAAAATTGTTATAATAATTCTAATGTTTATCGGTAGAATTGGCGTACTGTCGCTAGCTATGATATTTAGCGGTAAAATTGCGCCTCTGCAACTAGAACGACCTACCGAAAAAATCATAATCGGCTAAATCTAAGGAGTAAAAATGAAATCTATATTGGTTATTGGTATGGGCAAATTTGGCACTTACCTAGCTACAAAATTACAAGAGCTTAATAATGATATCTTGGTAATCGACAACAATCCGCTTATTATTGAGGAACTTGCATCTAAATTTCCAAATGCGCAAATAGGCGACTGCACTAAGCCAGAAGTGCTTGAAACACTTGATATACCCTCGTTTGACGTGTGTTTCGTAGCTATTGACGAAAACTTCCAGTCCTCGCTAGAAATTACTTCGCTACTCAGCGAAATGGGCGCTAAATGCGTAGTAAGCAAGGCAAGCCGTGGCACGCAAGAAAAATTTCTTAAACGAAACGGCGCAACCGAAGTAGTATTTCCCGATAAAGATATCGCAGAACGTATGGCGGTAAGATATTCGGCAAACAACATCTACGACTGTATACATTTAAGCGGTGACCACAGTATTTACGAATTGCCTATTAATGAACTTTGGGTGGGAAAAACAATACAAATAGTTGACGTTCGTAAAATCTACGGCATAAATATCCTTGCAATTAAACAAGGCGACAACGTCATACCTTCGCCCCTTCCCTCTTATATTTTTAAATCTCACGACCATATTATCGTGCTTGGCAAACAGCAAAACGTACTAAAACTAGATAGCAAATTAGGTTAAATGCCTCTTAATAATTAAACTACTTAAATTAGCGCAAGAAATATGCGCTAATTCTTATTTATAACAAAATATAGTATATAAAAGTATTTATTTGTTAAATTTGTTGACTAAGTATATTTGTAGATGTATTATTCAATTTATAAAGGTGAAAAATATGAAGAAATTATTGTTAGTTATATGCGTTATACTTTGCTTGCCTTGCCTTACTTCTTGCGTGGGTAGCGACAAACCCGTAGTTGCAGTTAGCATACTGCCCCTTGCAAACTTTGTTAGAAATATTTGTGGCGACACGGTAGAAATAATTACCCTTATTCCATCAGGCGCAAGCCCGGAAAATTATTCGCCTAAGCCTCAAACTATTGCAAAGGCGGAAGACAGCTTAATTTATTTCGCAATAGGCGTGCCTACCGAAGTCGCAAATATTCTACCTCGACTTAACCTTGACAATATTGTTCATTTAGAAGAGGCGGTAGATGCAAAATATCCCGATTTAATGTTGGGCGACCAGCGTGACCCTCATATTTGGCTATCAATTAAGCGAGCAAAAGTTATGGTTGATACAATTTGCCTGCAAATGTGCAAGCTTCTACCTATAAACACGGACTTCTACCAGCAAAACGCTAAGGAATATTTGACAAAATTAGACGAAGTTGATAAACGTTTGCATAGCCTACTTGACAATTTGATTGAAAAAACTTTTATAGTCTATCACCCTGCGTTTGCCTACTTAGCTGACGACTACGGCTTAACTATGCTTGCGCTAGAAGAAGACGGCAAACCTGCAACCTTAGAAAAATTGACGCAAAAAGTCGACAACGCAAAAAAATTAAACATTAAAGTAATATTCTATCAAGAAGAAATAGACAGTTCGCAGGCGCAAACCTTCGCCGACGAAATCGGCGGTAGGGCTATAAAATTATCGCCCCTTGCCGAAGATTACCTTGCAAATATGGTAAAACTGGCTGAGGCTATTGAGGACGCAACAAAATGAACGTAATCGAAGTAAAAAATCTTACCGTATATTATAACGCTAATAAGGCGCTTGACAACATCTGCTTGACCGTGCCGGAAAAAGCCTACTTGGGCATTATGGGACCTAATGGCGGAGGCAAGTCGACCCTACTTAAAGCTATGCTCGGGCTTGTAAAAGTTACTAGCGGTAGCGTAGAAATTCTTGGCAAGGTAGGCGGTGTTTCGGGCGTTGGCTATGTTCCGCAAATTGCGCCTATTGACCGAGCTTTTCCAATCTCGGTAGTAGAAGTTGCGCTTACTGGATTTATGAAACGCCTTAGACCTTTCTACAATTACACAAAACAAGAAAAACTTGAAGCAAACCAACAATTAGAACGGCTAGGCATATTGCATCTTGCAAACCGACAAATAACCGAGCTTTCGGGCGGAGAATTTCAACGAATGCTTGTAGCAAGGGCGCTTGTAAGCAAACCAAAATTGTTACTGCTTGACGAGCCTACGGCTAGTTGCGATACGGCTAGTTGCGACAAAATTTATGAAATACTAGCCGACCTTAATAAGACAATATCTATTGTGCTTGTCACTCACGATATGTTAGCCATATCTTCAAAAGTTAAAACTATCGCTTGCTTAAATCAAACTTTGGTATATCACGGAACGCCCGAACTTGACCAACCGACAGTCAACAAATTGTATGGTTGCCCGGTAGATTTAATTGCCCACGGCGTACCGCATAGAGTGCTTGACGAACATCAACACGGCAGTTGCGGTCACCAACACAGCAGTTGCGGTTGCGAACACGGCAGTTGCGAACAAAATCAAGATAAACCAAACGGCGAGGTAACAAATGTTTGAAGCTATTCTTAAATATCAATTTCTACAAAACGCTATATTTGCAAGTCTGCTTGCTAGCATAGTATGCGGAATAGTAGGCGCTCTTGTAATAGAAAAAAAGTTAATTATGATGAGTGGCGGAATTGCGCATACGGCTTACGGCGGAGTCGGTCTAGGCTACTTACTAGGTTTTGAGCCTATAATCGGCGCAGTGATATTCTCGGTTATTTCCGCAGTCGGCGTAGGGCTACTTAAAAATAAAAAGGGCGGTAGCGACATTGTAATCGCCCTACTTTGGTCGCTTGGAATGGCGCTAGGCATACTCTTTATCGGGCTAATGAAGGGGTATCCGCCCGATATGAATTCTTACTTATTTGGCGATATATTGACGGTAACAAGACTTGACATCTACTTTATGCTTGCGCTTACAATTGTAGTTTGCATAGTTGTATTTATATTCTTCCAAAGCTGGAAGTCATTCTTATTTGACCAAGAATACGCAAAGATAAACGGGCTACCCGTTACCTTAATGGAATACGCTCTACTTATATTGATTGCCCTTACAATAGTAGTTCTTATTAGAGTTGCAGGTATTATCCTTATGCTTGCCTTACTCACCGCCCCTGCCGCAACAGCAGGGCTACTTAGCAACAAGTTAGGCTCTCGTATGCTTATAGCTTCAATTCTCGGGATATGTTTCTGCCTAGTCGGTCTTACTGTGTCATACTTTGTAAATATCGCCTCAGGCGCAATAATTGTAATTCTCTCGGTAGTAGTCTATGGCGTTACGCTAGCGATAACAAGTTTGATTAAAGGTAAAAAGAAATCAAAAGTTTAAATAACTAACCGTTAAGACAAATCTATAAAGAAAAATTAAAAACTTATAGAAAAGCAGACCCTTCTACAAGAATAGTTTGTTACGCCAACAAGTCTAAATTAATACATATATAAAACATATTAATAGTAAAGAGGGACGAAAAATTCGTCCCTCTTTTAAACTAAAAATACTAGATTGCTAAAAATACGCTTAACTGCAATTAACTTACGCTTATCTAACGGCTTAGCGTTTGATTACTATTTTGCAATAGAAAAGTATTACGGCGTATTGTAATTGAGAAATTACAGCGACATAGCTACGTCCCAAGCGCCCCAGATAACCGTCCTTAGGTTGCCAACTGCATTACAGTCGCCAACAAGATGGGCTTTGCCTAAGTCGCCTACAATAGGCGAAGGCTTATAGCCTACCGACATAATTACATTGTCGCCATCGATATTAAACTTTCTACCATCTTTTCCAACAGCTACTATGCCTTTATCGGTTACTTCGGCAAGTTTTGTTTCAAGATAGACAGGAACATTGTTTAGCTTAAAGAAATCTCTTAAATAGGAAGTATTAGCTAGACAAATGCCGGCAACTGCCATTAAGTCGTTCTTCATTTCAACTATTACAGGTTTTGCGCCCTTTAAGAATAAATCATAGGCAATTTCACAACCGGTTAGTCCACCGCCAACAATAATTACATTCTCGCCAACTTGCTTTTTGCCCGACAAATAGTCAACGGCTTGAATTGTCTTAGTTATGCCAGCTACGCCTAGTTTAATCGGCTTTGCGCCAGTTGCAACTACCACTTCGTCGGCTTTTAGCGTGGCGATATCTTTAACTTCGGCATTAAATTTAATTGTGATATTAAGACGCTTCATTTCCCTTGCGTACCAGTCAAGTAAAGCTCTGTCTTTTTCTTTAAAAGAAAAACTAGAAGCGGCTACGAATACTCCGCCTAATTTATCGGTCTTTTCGTAAATTGTAACCTTGTGACCTCTTAGTGTCGCTACACGAGCGACGCACATTCCGCCTATGCCTCCGCCTATTACCGCAATGTTTTTAACCTTTTTAGCAGGAATAATCTTGTACTTATCGGTATGCATAGTTTCGGGGTTGATTGCGCAACGAGCCATGTGCATAGAGTCGCTTAATTCTTGGTCGTTAGCTACGCCTTTATAGTGCGCCATATTAAAGCAACCATTATGACAGCAAATGCAAGGCAAAATGTCGCTTTCTTTTTCTTCCATAAGTTTGGTAACCCAAGCAGGGTCGGCAAGGAATTGACGAGCCACGCCTAAACCGTCAAGTTTGCCTTCGGCAATAGCCTTAGCGGCAACCGAGGGTTCCATTCTACCTGCGCACACTACGGGAATATCTACAAATTGCTTAATATGTTCGCAATCGCTTAGGTTGCAGTTTTGAGGCATATACATTGGCGGATGCGACCAGTACCAAGCATCATAAGTGCCGTTATCGGCGTTAAGCATATCGTAACCTGCATCTTGAAGATACTTTGCGGCTTGTTCGCTCTCGGTTAAATCACGACCTACTTCGGTAAATTCTTCGCCGGGCATAGCGCCTTGACAAAAACCCTTAGTCTTAGAAACAACCGAATATCTAAGCGAAACGGGATAGTCTTGACCGCAAACTTTCTTAACTTCTTTAACAATTTCTGCCGGGAAACGATACCTATTCTCAAAGCTACCGCCGTAGTTATCTTCACGTTGATTAGTGTATTTCAAAGTAAATTGGTCGAGTAAATAGCCCTCGTGAACAGCGTGAATTTCTACGCCGTCAACGCCTGCCTCTTTGCACATTTTTGCCGTTTTGCCAAAAGCGACAATCATTTCTTGAATTTCGTCAACTGTAAGCGCTCTTGACGGAGTTTTGGTTGACCAACGATTGGGGTTTGGGCTTGCGCTTGCCGTAAGTCTATCTACGTTAAACAATGGTTTTGCAATAAAACCTAAAAATTTGTTCTCAACCATTTTTTCCATTAAATGATTGACTGCGAAAGAACGGCCAAAGCCTGCGGTTAATTGAACAAACAATTTTGCGCCGGTCTTGTGAATTTCTTCCATAAAGCCTTTTAATTTTTTAAACGATTTTTTGCTCTTATATAACCAACCTCCGCCCATAACGTTTCGTATAGGCGCAATACCCGGTAGAATCAATCCAACGTTATTCTTCGCCCTTTCAAGCAAAAAATTTGCCGCCTCTTTGTCAAAGTGATGTGGTTCCATCCAACCGAAAATTGAAGTTCCGCCCATTGAGGTTAGAACAATACGG
The DNA here is from genome assembly GCA_036654455.1 of Clostridia bacterium. Taxonomy (NCBI): domain Bacteria; kingdom Bacillati; phylum Bacillota; class Clostridia; species Clostridia bacterium. Next base: position 225,176 of record JAVVRZ010000002.1, read on the forward strand.
TTCTTTATCTCCACATTCTTAATCTTCCACGGGGTAAATAAACTTTCGTACTCCTTCTTCATACATACTCCTTTTGGTATATAATTGTAAATTTATTATAAATAATATCGCAATTAATATACCTTGTTTACATTATACAGCAAGCTAAACTGGTGTCAATTACTATTTTAACTCGAACGCAAAAATACACTAAACTTTCACACAACAACGCTTTAACTATCAATTAACCAACCTTCAACTAGGGTTTTCAGCTAGCTACCTAGCAAACCTTAGCAAAAAAACACTTTGCGATAAAACAAAAGGACGCAATAAATCTAGCTCAATTTGCATTGATTATATAAGTTAATGCTTATTAAAATTAAACCTTGACTTAGAAAAAATATATTTAATTAATAATTATTGAGAAAAACTTTTCTTTAATTTAACGTTTATAGAACTATTAGCTTGACTATAAAAATAACCCTTGCTAAACAAAAAACACGCCGACTAAATTAAATCTAATCGGCGTGCCTTGTTAAATAAACCTACTAGGGTCTATTTCTTTGAAAAACATTCGCTACAATATACTGGTCTGTCTTCTCTGGGTTCGAAGGGCACTTGGCACTCTTTACCGCAGTTAGCGCAGGTTGCTGTAAACATCTTTCTGGTCTGTCTGCGTTCTGACTTCTTCTTGTCACGGCAAACTTTACATCTTTGTGGTTCGTTCTCAAATCCCTTCTCTGCATAAAATTCTTGTTCTGAAGCAGTAAATGTAAATTCACTTCCGCAGTCTTTGCAGGTTAATTTCTTGTCCTTGTACATTAGTTCCTAAACCTCTTTATTTAAACTTGGCATATACTATATATACACCTAATAGCATTATAGATTAAGTCAACATTATTGTCAAATGTTTTTGCGTGGTTTCGCAATTTATATATTGTTTAGGCTTGCAAAATTTGCGCTACCCGGACAACTCCTTGTATCGTTACCTCGACAACACAGCTGTTGTAGACACGGCGCAAGCAAAATTATGCCAAAGGCGATAAGTAATGCCGTTGTTACATTTAATTTTCCGTCGGCAAGCACGGCGTAGAGTAACAGAAGATACAGCAGTTCTTGTGAAATATTCATCGGGTTCTCCTCATTTATAACAATAATTTCTTTTTTTATACAATATGCGCCGAACACAAAGAATGTGCTTGTCCTATAATAATATTATTAATTATAAGGAGAATATTATGATTACTGAAAAAGACCGCAAGGATATAGCCTATTATTTGCCCGACGTCAACGCAACAAGCAAACTTGCAACCTTCTTCTCGCTATTTGCCGACAGCAGTAGACTACGCCTTATATCGCTACTTGCGCTATGCAATATGTGCGTAAACGACATTTCTCAAATGCTGGGTATGAATCAAACCACAGTTTCGCACCAACTTAAACTGTTAAAACAAATGCAAATTGTGCGTAGCGATAGACAAGGTAAAACTATATTTTATTCTTTGTCAAACACAAAGATAAATGAAGTATTGCTATTTGGCGTAGAATATCTGGGATATTAATGATTTTATATTAAAATTTTCTCTTTTGCACTAAAATTACCTTAAAATTTAAATAAATAAGCGAATATTTTGTAATTAATGCTGTTTTGCCTATTGCATAGACCAAACAAGTTTGGTATAATATAAGTAATTATGTTACATTACTTTCAAACTACCCTTAATACGCTTAATTTATTTTTGCACGAGACTATCTCTCATACAATAGATTTTGTTCACTTTGATTTTCGCCTTAATTTTCTTTTTGGAATGACTGCGCCCGACGCTGAAAAAGTTTTAAGTAGCGTTTTAATCGCTATTAGCGTGGTGTCGGCTCTTTTAATTGTATTTATAGCTATATCTTTTATAAACAATAGAATTATGCGTAGGTCTTACTACTTCGACCAACTAACAGGGCTGTATAGCGAAGCGGGGTTTGACCAACTACTTAAAAAAAGATTTAAGCAATACTCTAATAACGACTTCTACGTCGTCGACTTTGACATAAACAATTTCGAACACTTTAACTACGCTTTTGGTTACGAAGTAGGCAACCGTCTTATTATAAGACTGGCTAACTTAATTAGAGATTATCTAACCGATTGCGAATTTGCCACAAGAATAAGCGGTGACCACTTTGTTATGTGCTTTATCCGCAAAGACAACGATACTCGCAACCTTTACACCGGTCTTAAATCGGCAAACGAACAACTTAAATTATTCTCTATCGACTATTCAATCGTGCCTTCTTTTGGCATATATAAGGTTGACGACAAGACTTTACCGCCATCTGTAATAAGAGATAGGGCGTTAATTGCCAAAAAGACAGTTAAGGGCAAGCGTGACACCTTGTACGGCGTGTATAATCCCGAATATCACAAAAATCAATTAGAAGAAAATCAACTTACTAGCGAAATAGAATATGCCTTGCTTAATAAAGAATTTATTCCGTATTTCCAACCGCAAGTTGACACTAAGACCGAGCAAGTAGTCGGCGTAGAATTGCTAGCTAGGTGGAAAAAACCCGACGGCACAATCATTCCGCCTTCAAAATTTATAAACGCTCTTGAAAAATCTGGGCTAATTACTCAGCTAGACTTTTTAATGTGCGAGGAAGCTTGCAAAATTCTTAGCGCAAATATCTTAAAGATATCGCCCGAAGAAAGTCGGCCTATCTCGGTAAATTTCTCAAAACTTAACTTATACAAAAACAACTTTGTTGAGTCTATTCTTGCGTTAACTCAAAAATACAACGTGTCGCCACGTCTAATAGGCATAGAATTTACCGAACAAATATTTGTGCTTGAACAGCTAAAAATTGAAAATTGCCTTTATAAATTGCACGCAGCAGGCTTTACCGTTTCACTTGACGACTTTGGCTCGGGATATTCTTCGCTTAATATGATAAGAAACTTTCCATTTGATTATGTAAAACTTGACAAAGCATTTTTCAGCGCTATGTTGCTTGGGCAAAAAGATAGAATTGTAGTAGAAAGCATAGTTCAAATGACTAAAAAACTTAACATTAAAACCGTTGCCGAGGGCGTAGAAACCAAAGAACAGCTAGAATTTCTAAGGGCTTGCGGTTGCGACGTTATACAAGGCTACTATTTCTCTAAACCGCTTAATTTCGCCGACCTACTAACCTTTAAAGAAAAAATAGCTGGCAAGAAGAAACCTGCTATGACGTTTGAAGAAATACTGCTTACTCACTCGTCGCAACTTGACTTAGCTCAACACGATTCGGTAGACTTTTCCGACCAACTAAGTAAAGCGGTATTTAAATTTGTGCCTATTGGGCTGTCTATTTGGGATATTAAACAAAATAAATTGCTTGACTTAAATCAAGCTACGCTAGACCTACTAGGGTACGACGAAGAAGAACTTAAATCGCAATCTTGGTTTAGCCTTGTGCATATCGACGACAAGGACCTACTTAAAGAATTCTACACCGAATTTATCATTACCGGCGGTCCAACAAAAAAAGACCTACGCTTTTATCACAAAGACGGCAGGGTAATATATGTCGAATTTGAACTTGTCTCTTTTGGTATGGGCAACGACAATCGCCCTTATACGCTAGCTCTACTTAAAGACGTTACAAACGAAGTTGCTCAATATAACGCCTTAAAAATTTCCGAAGGTCGTTATCGGGCAATCGCAAACGACGAAAACAGCGTAATTATTAGCATTGATACCGTAAACGATATAGCGTTATTCCCCGAGAATAATTCGCTAGGCGTAAGCGTGGTTAAAAATTATATTAAAAATTTACATAGCAGAGAACTGACTTATACCTTTGTTCACCCCGACTACGTAGACGAATGGGTCTCGGTAATTAAAGAGTGCATAAATACAATCGGTGGCAAGCGTGGTTCGATAGACTGTCTAGCTAAACTATTTCAAAACGAATATAGATGGTGCAGACTGTCTTACATACCTATTTGCGACCAACGTGGTAACGTTATTGAAATTATCGGCAAAGGTCAAAATATCAATAAAGAAAAAATCGCTTACTTAGAGCTTGCCGAGCAAGTTAGCAAAGACCCGTTAACTAAGTTTTACAATCGAGATGTAATGATGAGTATGGTTTCGCAAGTGCTATCGCAAACTACAAGCGAAACTAGCCACGCTTGCTTTATGGTAGATATTGACAATCTTCGTGAGTCAAACGCTAAATACGGACATATCCGCACAGACGAAATAATTAAGAAATTTGCCGATATTCTTGCAAGAAGCGTAAGGGACGAAGACTTGATTGCTAGGTTAGGCGGAGACGAATTTTTAATATTTGCCAAAAATTGTAAGACCGCCGACGCTAAGGTAATAGCGCAACGTATCCTTAGCTTGACCGAACGCTTTACCGTGACCGGAATTGGCTTAGTTAAACAAGGGTGTAGCATCGGCATAGCCCTTTATAGAAACGACAACATTGACTATTCGGGGCTTGTCGCAAGGGCTGACAGCGCTATGTATAATGCAAAACAACGTGGTAAAAATCAATTTTCCTTCTACTCCGCCTCTATGGCTTTTTTAGAAAAGTTTGACGAGGGCAATTAATTTTATAAAAACTATTGCAATTTACTACATTTTGTGATAAATTAGTATTAATTATAAGATTATGTGAGGGGTAAGTATGCCGTTTGTTAAAAGTAGCGAAAATGTCGTGGGCTCTATTACCGGGCTACAAACTAAAATAACCCTTACCGACCAAAGATTCTATTGCGATGGTTTGGTAAAAGTTAAGTCTAGCCAAGGCAAAGTGGTGTCGAAGCACGTTCATAATATAATCAACCTAGACGCAATTAACGCTGTGACTTACTCAACGTCAAGCAAGCCCGCCCTAATAGTTATTGCTCTAATAGTTGCAGTTGCTAGCGTATTGCTGGCAACATTGCTTAAACTTAATTACTTATACGGTATTCTTGTTATTTCGGTAATCTTTATCGCTATATATATAGCTACAAGGTGCTTAGAGCTAACTATTGAGTACGTTGGAGGTAACGGCTTACTTATCTTTAATGCAAGAAGAATAAGCGCCAAAAAAGCGCATATATTTATTGCGGATATATTTAAGTCAAAAGAGTCTTGCCAGACGCAATCTCCTGTCGCTTTAATAGCGCCTAAAACTAAATAGATTGGCTCTTTTTGCAAGCGAAAACTTCTATATGCCATTAAACTAAAAATACGCTACACAAAATGTAGCGTATTTCTTATTTAATTATATATCTTACTTATTATATAAATTGCTTAGGTTTTTCTTACTATTTACACACTTATTACTATTATAAGTTGTAAAATTTCTGGCAACTTATCGGTTGACAATTTAGATTAAATAGTTATTATTAATTGCAACCGCCACACAAACAATTTGTGCAAAGGTTAGCTAAACACACGTCGCCACAACAACTGCCGGTGCAAGTGCCGTTATTTACCGCTCCGCTTGACCCCGCAGGTTTAGCGGTGGTGCGTAATTGGTCGGGTGAAACGTTATTTGACGCAAGATAGCGTGTAAGCTTGTCAAGCGACTCGGTATACTTAGTGTTGTTTGGTTCAAGAGAAATGGCGTATTCGAGTTGCTTTTTTGCCTCGACAAACCAGTTCTTGTTGAAAAAAATTGTAGATTGAATATAGTGCCATTCGGCGTCACGAGTATTTATACCGTCAAGAAGTTGCTGGGCTAACTCAAAATTGCTAGCCTTAATGGCGTCTTTAACGTCGTCGTACAGCTCTTGTCCGGTAGTGGTATTCTGGTTACTGCGAAGCTCGTTTAGACAGTCGCTATACGCTTGTTCAAGCTGTTGCAATTTCTCGCTGGCTTCTTCGCCTACGCTACCGCTTTCAAAACGAAGGTTACGCAAGGTTTCTCTTATAGAACGGTAAGAAGCGTCGACCTCTTCTCTTGTAGCCGAGCTTGTTAGTCCTAATATCTCAAAAGGGTTGTACATTTATTCCTCCTTATTGCTTCTTAAATTACACTCTGCATTGTCGCAAAGCGAAATATCTGTGGTTTCTTGTCCGCCTAATAACTTTGCCGTTTGATTACGCAAAGAATAATATAGAATATCTTTGAGCAAGCAAGTATAGTGCGCCGGATTAAGGTCATTAAAACATTCGGCAATTTTGTTAAGCGTGGTATAAAATATATAATTTAAGTCGGTTTTGTTGTCGTCTATAAATTGCCGTTGAGTTGTAAATTTGCCAAAACTTGCAATTAACGGGTTGTAGTTGCCTCGTGAGAAGTCTTTTTCGAGGTCTTCGAGGGCATCAATTAAATATATCCACTTACCCACATTGTAACATAGATTGCTTAAATATGAGTTGTTACCGCCTGTAATATTGTCGGCAACTTGCCTACTTAACAAAGCAAAACAGTCGCAAACTTGGTCTAAAATAGCGCAATTTGCTTGTTCGAGCTTGCGAAGATTGAGATAATTAGTGGATATAATATTATCTAAACTACTAGAAATATTCTTAGCTACAAGGTAATGCTTGCGAATACTTCTTAGCAACATCTTCTTTTTGATTGACTTACCGTCTATGCAGTCGTCTAAAACATTGTAGTAAGTTAATAGAACATTTGCCGTTGATAGTTTATCGGTCAACTCGTCGTTAGCTATTATCGAACGCTTGACAAACGGGTTAGAAATACACCTTGCCATATTGATATCTACGGACTTTTCAACCACCGAGTGGAAAAGAATATTTAAAAAGTTGATATCGTAATTTACAAAGTTTCGCATAAAATTGCCATAAATTCGCTTGGTAGACATACACAGCCCACACATAAAAGTTTGATAGAAGGCAATTTGCTGTTTATTAAGTTTGTCCTTATATAGGCTAACATATCCAAACATATTTAAAATTTACGTGGCACAAAGCCGACCTTGCGATAGACTTTACAAAGCATTTTGTTAGCTAGCGTTTGAGCCTTTTGCGCTCCCTGCGAAAGTATCTCGTCTAGGGCTTGCTTATCTTCTAATAATTCTTTTTGTCTTGCCTGAATAGGCGCAAGGGTAGATATAATTGAATTAGCTACTTCTTGCTTAAACTCGGCGTAACTAGACGACGCAAAACGACTCTCCGCCTCGCTTATGGAACAATTACTGCACAGCGAATAAATTGTAAGCAAATTAGAAATGCCGGGTTTGCCCGTCGAAAATTTGATTGATTCGCTACTGTCGGTTACGGCTCGACGAATTTTTCGCGTGATTGTGTCGGCGTCATCGGTTAAATATATACTAGCATTCTCATTTGCGTCGCTTTTGCTCATTTTCTTTGTAGGCTCTTGCAAACTCATAATCTTACCGCCTACCTTAGCTATATAGGGTTCGGGAACGGTAAAAGTAGGGGAATACCTTGCGTTAAAGCGTTCGGCAAGCGTGCGAGCAAGCTCTAAGTGCTGTTTTTGGTCTTGCCCTATTGGAACGACAGCCGTATTGTACAGTAAAATGTCGCTCGCCATAAGAACAGGATAATCTAGTAGCCCGACGTTGATATTCTCGGCGTTGGTCTTAGACTTCTCCTTAAATTGCGTCATACGATTGATTTCGCCAATATATGTTAAGGTATTGAGTACCCAAGTAAGCTCGGCGTGGGCAGAAACGTGCGATTGCACAAAAATTACGCTCTTAGTCGGGTCAAGTCCGCACGCAAGATAAAGCGCAAGTAGCTCCATTGTCTTGTTGCGTAATTCGCTAGAAATTTGCTTGACTGTGATTGAGTGCATATCTACAACGCAATAAACGCAATCGTATTCGTCTTGTAGCAACGCCATATTTTTAAGCGCCCCAAGATAATTGCCAAGCGTTAATTTGCCCGTAGGTTGTATTCCGCTAAAAATTACTTGTTTCATTTTTTCCTCGCAATTAGTTTAACACAAAATTTACTTCTTTGACAAGAACTATTCTATTGAAAAACAATAGTTTTATTAAAACTTTAACAAAAAACCGACTTTTTACTGTCGGTTGATGTTTGCTAGCTAAATATACTTTTTAATATATTCGGGCAAAGTCGTTTCGTTACAACCTATTGTTATTACAAAATTAACTCTCAAAACATTGACTAAGGTTTCTAATTGATTAAATAATGTTTCAAATTCGTTTGCAGTTTTGCCTGTAATCTTCTCTAAATTATCTACGTATACGGTTTGAATATCGTAATTACCCGAAACCATACCCTTAATAAAGGCTATAAACTGCTCGACGTTGCAAATTCCAAGTTCGACAAGGTCAAGTAATTTGATTGTGTGGTCTAACACGTGCATTTTTGAATTGTTTTTATCTATATAGACAAGTATACCTTTTGCGCTGTCAACAGCTTCGTTTGCAAGACTAATTAACTTTGCCGTCTTACCGCTACCTTCTCCGCCGTAAATAATATTTATCATTTTTTTCTCCTAATTTTTATTCTATTATATCACTTTATAGTATAAATACAATAGTAATGTTGGCTTTTTGTATAATTTTCGTGATAATTTCACTTCTGCCCTTCTGTATTTCTTTTATATAAATATGGTAACTGCCATATTTATTTTACTTTTAATATCGATATTGCCAAGATGCTTATATGTTGTTGACTAACTACAAATTAGCCGTTACAGCTGGTATTGTCATACATTTGCGTTTGCCTTTGATTATAACTATTATTGTAGCCTTTATTCTTGACTTTCAAGCTTTGCCGTTTGGTCGGCCAGCGTTAACGCCTCAATCATTTTGTCGATATCGCCGTTTAAATATTCGGTCAAGTTGTATACCGTAAAGCCTATGCGGTGGTCGGTTACCCTACCCTGCGGATAGTTATATGTCCGTATTCGTTCGCTACGGTCGCCTGTGCCGACCTGCGTTCTACGACGTTTGGCATATTCTTCGTCGGCTTGACTTTGATAGAGGTCATACAATTTGTTTTTCAACATCTCCATAGCTTTTTCTCTATTTTGAATTTGCGACCGCTCATTTTGACAAGCTACTACGGTATTAGTGGGTAGGTGCGTTAGACGAATTGCCGAATCGGTCTTGTTTACGTGCTGTCCGCCTGCTCCGCTACTGCGGTAAGTATCGACTTTAAGGTCTTTTTCTTCGATAGTAATTTGAACGTCTTTAACTTCGGGTAGCACGGCTACGGTAATTGTGCTTGTATGAATTCGCCCTTGACTCTCAGTTTCGGGTACTCTTTGCACACGGTGAACTCCGCTCTCATATTTAAATTTAGCATAAGCGTTATGCCCTTTAACAATAAAACTTGCTTCTTTAAGACCGCCTAACTCGGTTTGGTTGATATCAAGTTCCTCAATCTTTAATTTGTTGTTTTCGGCGTACATATAGTACATTCGGCGAACTTCTTCGGCAAATAACGCCGATTCTTCTCCGCCTGCTCCGCAACGAATCTCAATAATAACGTTTTTGCTGTCGTTAGGGTCGGTTGGTAAAAGCAAAACTTTAAGCCTCTGTTCTTGTTTATCCTTTTTTTCCATAAGCTCGCCTATCTCTTGATAGAGAAGCTCACGCATATCTTGGTCGTTTTCTTCTTTGGCAAGTTCTTCCGAACTTACTAACTGATTAGAAATGTTTACCCACTCGTTATATTCTTGAACAATTTCTTCTATCGAACTATGCTCTTTTACAAGTTTTGTCCATTCGCTAACGTTAGAAATTATATTTGGGTCAGCTAATTTTGTGGTAAGCGTATCATATTTTTGTTTAATTGATTTTAATTTTTCAAACATAAGTTTCCCTTTATTAATTTAGTTAATAGCTATTTAATTTACCGAATTGCTCTATTTGTTACAAAGCAAAAGTCTAGCTACTTATATTTGATAGTCTTAACCGTGGCTACTATTATGCGGTCTTGTCCGCCGTAATCTTTCTTGACTTGGTCGATTGTAAAGTTCTCTTTAAGTAACTCGACTACTTGTTCGGCTTGGTCGTAACCTATCTCTAACACCAGTTTGCCGTCTTTATATAGGTAGTAGGGCGACTCTACGGCAAGCGTACGATAATAGTCAAGTCCGTCTGCCCCGCCGTCTAGGGCTAGCGTAGGCTCGTAGTCTTTAACCGTAGTTTCAAGCGTGGGTATAACCGCAGTTGCAATATACGGAGGATTGCAAACGATTAAGTCAAATCTAGCCGTAAAAGGTTTAAACATATCTCCGCAAACAATATTTACATTTGCTTGATAGGTCTTAGCGTTCTTACTAGCTACTACAAGCGCCTTCTTGCTTATATCGCTACAAGTCACATAATTTTTAGTCTTTAACGCTATGGTAAGCCCGATACAACCGCTACCGCAACACAAATCTAGAACTTTCTTGCGTTTGCCTTCAAGCAGTTTGAGCGCCTGCTCGCAAACAAGCTCGGTTTCCATACGTGGAATTAAGCAGTCCTTATTTACGGCAAAAACATAGCCATAAAATTCGGTGTTGCCAAGAACATATTGTAAAGGTTTGCCCGAAGCGCATTCTTCAAGCATTTTTTTAGCCTTTATGCTAAATCCAACGGGAATTTTTAGCTCGTCCTTCAATTTATCTCGCTTGACCTTTAAGATAGAACAAAGTATCCAATCTAGCGTGTCACTTTCAATCGTCTTATATTCTAACAAAGGCTTAACTTCTTCTTTAAACTCGGCAAGCGTAATCGGCAAAGGAAAATGTTGTTCTTCTCTTGACAAGTCGTTATCCATAGCCTCAACCTCCTTATGGGCGGCAATCGCAACTTCGAGCATTTCTAGCGTAGGTTCTTTGGTGGTAATCTTCTGCATCTGTTTGCCTAACCATTTAAACGGACGAAACAAAATAAAGTTACTTCTTGCAAATACCATTAAAAGTTCAAAACAAATGCCTGCAACAAAAGGAAGAAGCCCTATTTTTACCAAAGCTCTTACCCAACCATAGTCAAAAAATGCTTTAAACCCAACAAGCTGAGCAAACATTCCAAATAACATTGACACAATAATGCTTATTATAATTACAAATACGACAAAGCTTGTACCGCATCTATCGTGATGTTTGCTACATTTCATAGCGTTCTCGGGCGTTAGTTCGAGGTTTGCTTCGTAGCAAGCTATTGTCTTGTGTTCTGCGCCGTGATACATAAATACTTTCTTAACGTCGCCTATACAAGAAACTGCAAAGAAATAACCAATCATAATAATTGTCTTTAAAATTCCTTCGACTAGCAATTTGATAAACCCGTTAGAAATATTAAACCATTGAACAATACCTGTTGGCAAAAATACAAATAATCCCAAAGCTAAAACTATGCCAAGTAGAGTTGATAGCAAAGACAATATGCCCATTGTTCCGCTGTTAGAAGTATCTAAGTCTTCGACTGCTACTTCGGCAGATTTAAGTAAAATTTTCGTACCCATAACAAGCGAAGTAACTAAGTTGACGACGCCTCTAATAATTGGAATTTTACTTATTTTTCCCTTAGGTTTTGTTCTAGAACTGTCGATACGAATATTGCCAAACTCGTCCCTTACCGCAACCGCCATAGCTGTCTTACCACGCATCATTACGCCTTCGATTACGGCTTGACCTGCGATTTGGACTTTATCATTTTTTCCCAAAATTTTCCCCTTCTTTTTAATTCTTTTAATAATTATACACTATTTTTGTCGCTCAAAGCAATAAAATAGTCAAAGTTTTTGTTTATTTATAAATAAAAAGGACGCAGAAAAAATTCCGCGCCCCAAAGTTAAAAGTTTACTATATACCGTATCTCTTTTTAAATTTGTCAACTCTACCGCCGGCGTCAACTAATTTTTGCTTACCGGTAAAGAAAGGGTGACATTTATTGCAAATTTCTACTCTTATAGTATCTGTCTTTTTGGTGCTACCTGTCATAAATGTTTCGCCACAAGCGCAAGTAACGCTTACTTGGTGATATTCTGGATGGATTTTTTCTTTCATTGTTATTACCTACCTATTTAAATTCGCCTAGTTATTGTATATCTTGTAGTTATATTTGTCAACATTTTTGCCTACTATTTTGTTATTTAGTTAAGCAATATTTTTCTATCGTGTGGGCAAGCCCGTCTTGGTCGTAATTTTCGCATATAATATCGGCAGTTTCAAGAACTTCGGGCATAGCGTTGCCTACCGCTACCCCTAAACCTGCAAATTTAAGCATAGAAATGTCGTTTGTCGAGTCGCCAAAACACATAATGTTCTCACGCTTGATGTTATATAAGTCGGCTATAAATTCTACCCCTCGACCCTTGCTTGCTAAAATATCATTCGTTTCTAAAAATGTCGGCGCAGAACGAGTTATATTAAGTTTACCCTTGTACTCTTGCCCGAGTTGCTGTTCGAGTTTAAGCGCTAAGTCTTCTTCAAGTAACGCTAAAATTTTACTACACGGCTGGTTGGTCTTGATTATTAGGTCGGCTAGTCCGTTAGGCGCAATGTTATAATTAATTTTATTTGCCTGAATATAGCGTTCAATTCCCTGATAATATTTTTCTACATAGAGAGTATCATTGATATATACATTAATTGGACAATCGTATCGCGCAAGACGAGAAATAAACTCGCTAGCAAGCGCTGGCGATATTCCATAGTGTTTTAAGACCTTGCAAGACACCGCATCGACGACTTTTGCCCCTTGGTAAGTAATTACAGGGGCGTTTACGTTGACGCCGTCAAGGTTAGCGAGTAGCCCGTTTGTCATACGTCCGGTAGCGATTGTAAACAGTCCGCCTTGCTTGATATATTGATTGATAACCTCTTTGGTATAAGAACTTGCCTTGTGATTAATTGAGGCTAGCGTGTAGTCGTAATCGGTTGCGATTAATTTATATTTCATATTTCACCTATTAAAGTAGTCAAAGATTTTTTGCGCTAAGGGTTTAGTTATGCGAGGTGTCGAGCTAAGTTCTTCAAGACTGGCTTTGCTGATATTGTCAACGCTACCAAATTTCTTAATCAATTCGATTTGCCTTATTTTGCCTACGCCTGCAATATTTTCAAGGCTAGAACGCAAACCGTTCTTGTTGTGAAGTTGCCTAAAATATGTGATGGCGTAGCGGTGCGCTTCGTCCCTAATATTTACAAGCAATTTAAATGCGTAGCTACTGCGGGGAAGTTTAATGCCTTGTTTGTTGGTTAAAGTATAGACGATTTCTTCCCTTTCGGCTAGCGAAATAAGTTCGATTGATTGATTAGCGTCTTGTAAAGCCTTATTTGCGCTACTTAATTGACCCAGTCCGCCGTCGACTACTATCAAGTCGGGCGCAGAGCCAAACTCGACGTCGTTTGCGTTGAGGTGAGCTAGTCTACGTGAAACGACCTCGTACATACTTGCAAAGTCGTCTGCCCCTTCTACCGTGCGAATTTTAAACCGTCTATATTGTTTTGTATCGGCCATACCCCTTGTAAACACAACTTGACTAGCTACCTTATCTACACCGCTAATATTGCTGATGTCGTAACACTCAATTCTTGTTGGATATTTTGTCAAATTAAGTAGAAGTTTAAGTTGCTCGACTGCGCCTTGACTGGCTAAATATTTCTTTTCTTCTTTGGATTGATTTTTTTGTAAAAATTCTTCGGCATTTGCCTTACTCATATCGACAAGGCTCTTTTTTGCCCCCTTTTTTATAGGACAAACAACGCTAATTTTCTTATTCTGCTTCTTACTAAGCAATTCTTCAAGGACTGTTTGGTCGGCAAGCGGAATGTTTGTAATAATAGTTTTTGAGGGTTGAGCTAGATTATAATACGACATAATAAAACTTGTAAGAGTTTGTTCAAGCTCTATTCCTGCGTCGACTACAAGATAGTTACAAGAATCGTAAACCTTACCGCCTCTAACTAAAAGACGGTTGCAAGCCGTATTCTGTCCGTTTGTAGTAATCGAAAAAATATCGTAATCGACAAGTTTATTTTGAACAACAACGCTACCCCCTCTAAAACAATGTAACAGCGACAAATATTGTTTGTAGATTTGCGCTTGTTCGTATTGCATTAAATTAGAAGCGTTGTTCATCTTGCAAGTTAAAATTTGACTTGCAAGTTCGGTCTTACCGCCGAGTAGGTCTTGTATTTGTTTAATTGTCTTAGAATATTCTTCTCTTGTAATGTTGTTTACGCAGGGCGCAGGGCAAGTTGCGATATGATAATTTAAGCAAGGACGGAAATTTTTACTTAGTTTATCAAAATTAAATTTGCAAGTAGCTAGGGGAAAAGCTGTAATAATACAATCAACCAACATTCTTCCGCCCGAAGTAAACGGCCCGTAATAGGTAAAATTATCTTTTATAATTTTTCTTGTAAAAATAAGTCGTGGAAAATCTTGCTTTACGTTAATTTTAATGTAACAATATTGTTTGTCGTCTTTAAGCAATATATTATAAGGCGGTTTATATTTTTTTATCAATGTGTTTTCAAGAGAAAGGGCGTCGCTTTCGCTAGGGGTAACTATAAACTCTAATTTTGCTATGCGTTCGACAAGGGCAAGCACCTTAGAATTAGTAACACCGCTCATAAAATATTGTTTTATGCGATTTTTTAGACACTTTGCCTTGCCAACATAAAGAATATTGTCAAAACTATCTCTATAAATATATATTCCGCTACTTTCGGGAAGATTGTTTAGTTGCTCTTTAATCATATTAATAGTATACCATAAACAAATAAAAAATAAAAACACTTTTTATACACAGGATATTAAGATATTATCCCCAAAAGAATATAATCAAAAAAAATAAACTTGCCTTACTACTTGATTTTTTAGTCAATGTAACTTATAATAAATAGGACAAATAAGGTTTTTGTAAGTTGTTATCCACAAACTAACACACTCTACTACGGCTACTACTAATAGAATGTTAATTAATAACTTGCAAACAAAAAAGGGGAAGAATATGAGAATAATTTGTGACGGACTAACTCTTGCCGATGCGGTATTAAAGGTAAGTAAGGCTCTACCGCAAAAAACAAGTAATCCCGTACTTGACGGACTAAAACTTGTAGCCAAAGACGAAACTTTAACGCTATTTGCAACCGACCTAAATTTTTCTATCGAAAAGACAATTCCCGCTACGGTAATTACGCCCGGCGAATTAATAATTCCCGGTAGATTGTTTACCGAATTTACACGCAAGCTTGCAAGCGAACAACAAATTGAAATTCTTGTAAATGAAGAAAAGCAAATTATTCTTAAATATACCGATAGCCAAAGCGTATTTCAATGTCTAGATAACGCCGAATATCCCAACTTTAACAAACCAAATAAAGAAAAAGGCTTTTTAGTTGGCGAAGAAGAACTTAAAGATATAATCAACAAAGTTATTTTTTCTGCGGCTACGGAAGATTCTAGACCAATACTTAAAGGCGTGCTATTCGAAGTAGACGATTATACCCTAACGGCGGTTTGCTTAGACGGTTATAGACTTGCTCAATGTAAAAAACCCTTAATAAAGCAAAGCGAAAAGATGTCGGCTGTTGTGCCTGCAAGAATTCTTGCCGAAATTGCAAAATTACTAGAAGACGGCGACAATATAGCCACGATTTACCTTGACAAAAATATGATGTATGTTGACTTATCGCATACAAAAATATCTACAAGTTTGTTAAGCGGAGAATATATCAATTATAAGCAAATATTACCACAACAATTTGTAACTTCGATTACTGCAAATAGGGAGCAATTTATCAACGCATTAGACCGTGCAAGTATTATTTCCAGAAATGAAAAAAGGAACTTTGTCACACTAGAAATTAAAGAAAATTTACTTGTGCTTACGGCAAATAGCGAGGTAGGCAACATTAAAGAGTCGATTACAATTAGTCTATGGGGCAAAGACATAATAATATCTTTAACCACACACTATCTAAGCGATTGTTTGAAAGTTATTCCCAACGAATTTATTAAAATTCAATTTAATACTTCGGTTACGCCCTGCATAGTTACGCCCTGCGAAACCGACGAATATTTATATCTAATATTACCTATTAGAATGAACTAATAAATATTAATAATATGTATTTTAATAGATATTAAAATACAAAAAGTAATAATTAACGGTAATAAAAAATGGAAAAGACATAACCGATTGCCAAAAAATATTTATAAATAAATATTTTTCAAAAACCAAAACGATATTTAATAAATAATAGCCAACTTAAAAATATAATAAATAAAAATAATAGGCGTAGAAAACTACGCCTATTTATATTTCCAATTTTTTTTAAAAATTATTTATTTAGCAAGTCAATCGAAAATTTAATTCTTGCAATAGAGGAAGTCTTACCAAGTAATTCGGCAAGTTCGGTAGCGCCTCCGGGCGTAGACTCACGACCAGTTAAAGCAACCCTAGTTACCCAAAAAAGTTGTCCTTTCTTAATTCCAACTTGTTCGGCAAGCGCACTCAAAGAAGAATATAAAGCGTCGTTTACAAATTCGGTTTCTTCTAAATTTATAATAACTTCTAATACTTGGGGTAGAATTTGTCTAGCAAGTTCGATTGAAGTCTTTTGCTTAATATTTGTAAAAAGAGCTAAATCGTATTCGGTAAATTCGTCTAAAAAAGCGACTTTTTCTATAATATCCTCATAAGTTTCTATTCTACCTTGTATTAATTTTGCAAGCAAAGCGTAATTATACTTGTTGTAAGCGCAAGATTTATCTAGCCAAGTTGTTGCCGAACGCAAAAATTCGTCAAAAGGAAGTTCCTTAATATACAAGCTATTTAACCAACGCATTTTATCAAGGTCAAATATTGCGTTAGAACGACTTATGCCTTCAACTGAAAATAGTTCGACCATTTCTTCTAAGCTCATTTTTTCTTGATTATTTTTTGGCGACCAACCAAGTAATGCGACATAATTAAGTATAGCCTTGTTGATAAACCCTTGATTGATAAAGTCGGCGTAGCTAACCGAGCCAAAACGCTTAGAAAGTTTGTGTTGAGCGTCCTTCATTATTTGCGGTAAATGGATATATATAGGTCTTTCCCAACCAAAAGCGTCATAAAGTAAGTTATACTTAGGAGTAGAAGAAAGATATTCGTTACCACGCATAACGCAAGTGATGTTCATTAAATGGTCGTCAACTACGTTTGCAAAGTTGTAAGTAGGTAGACCGTCTGCTTTAATTAAAATATTATCTTCAAGCTCGTCGTTATCTATGGTAATTTCGCCAAACACTAAGTCGGTATAAGTAGACACGCCTTTTTTAATATTTTGTCTAATTACGTATGGAACGCCACTTGCAAGCTTTTGCTCGACCTCAACAGCGCTTAAAGAAAGGCAATGTTTGTCGTACTTAGTAGCGCCTTGTTCTTTAAGTTCTTCAAGACGCTCTTTACTACAAAAACAATAATAGGCGTCGCCTTGCTCTACTAATATCTTAGCGTATTTAAGATAGTCAAGCTTGCGAAGACTTTGTATATAAGGACCATATTGTCCGCCGATGTCCGGACCTTCGCTATAAATTAACCCTGCGTCACGCAAAGTAGAATAAATTAGTTCAACTGCGCCCTCAACATAGCGAGCTTGGTCGGTATCTTCAATTCGTAAAATAAAGTCGCCGTTATTTTTCTTAGCGTATAAATAAGCGTAAAGCGCCGTTCTAAGACCGCCTACGTGTAAAAAACCCGTTGGGCTAGGAGCAAATCTTGTTCTTATCTTCATGGTTACACCTCTAATATATTTCAAATAGTATAACATAAATAATAATTACTAGCAATATTTTATCAAATAGTGTATAATGTATTTGCTAAATAAAATTAATTAGGAGATGTAGTTATGAGAGAAATTGAAATACTCGAAGCAAAAAGAGAAGAAATTGTCAAGGTTGCGCAACAACTTTTACGCTATAACACCGTAAAACAACCTAAAACGCTAACTGCTCCTTTTGGACAAAACCTCGCCGATTGCCTAGACTTTATGCTTAAACTTTGCGCCGAAAAAGGCGGAAGAACACAAAACTTCGACAACTATTGCGGTCACGCAGACTTTGGTTGTGGCGAAGAAATATTTGGTATGTTAGGTCACCTTGACGTAGTGCCTGCCGATGAAGATAATTGGATAAGTTCGCCATTTTCGGCGAATATAATTAATGGTAAAATTTACGCAAGAGGCGCTCTTGACGACAAAACGCCCATACTTTCTTGCCTTTACGCTATACTTTGTCTACAAGAAGCCGGCTACAACTTTAACAAGAGAGCAAGGCTGATATTTGGTTGCGACGAAGAAAGCGGTATGGAATGTATGAAGTACTATTTAACCAAAGTTGCTCCGCCTACGCTTGCTATCTCGCCAGACGGCGACTTCCCGGTTATTAATCGAGAAAAAGGAATAATGACCTTTGAAGTAAATTGCGGAAAATTAAACGACGATATAATTAGTATTGTTGGTGGCGCAAGAAGCAACGTTGTAATGGATAAATGCGTGGCAAAAATTAAAAAAATAGATATATCCAAGATGCCTATGACCTTACAATTCCCCCCGGTAGTAGAAATTGAAGAAAAGAACGATTGTTACATACTAACTACAAAAGGCGTGTCGGCTCACGGCGCAAGCCCGCAAGAGGGCGAGAATGCGTCCTGGAAAATGTTCGCTACGCTTGCTAATTGGTTTAACGAACCTAAACTAAGCATTGTTAGTCAACACCTATGCGACTACACCGGCAAGAAGTGGGGCGTAGACCTAAGCGACGAGCTAAGCGGAGCGCTAACGGCAAATATCGGCATAGTTAGATACGACGGCGAACTGAAAATAACCGTCAACGTTCGTCACCCCATAACCTATACAAATAAGCAAGTGACCGAATTATTTATGAAGAACGACTTAGGCTTCAAAATTACTTTGTTAGGCGCAAGCGAACCGCTCTACGTTGACGAAAAATCTTATCTTGTTCAAAAACTACTAAGTTCTTACAAAAAAGCTACGGGAAAAGAAGGCTATACAATAGCAATCGGCGGTGGAACGTATTCTCGTCACTTCCCAAATTGCGTAGCCTTTGGACCAGAATTTCCGGGAGAAACCGCAGTAATCCACCAACCTAACGAGTGCATAAGTATTGATAGAATTATGGAAATGACAAGAATTTATATGGAAGCTATCAAAGAAATTTGTTGCGAACCGTAAAAGGGTAACAAATCTAGGTTACTTAGAAAAACTCAATCTAATATAGATTAAAAATTAAAGTAAGCATAAACATAAAATTTAACAATGCTTATTAGCAACAAGGAACTTAATAAAATTATCAATATAATAAAAACCGCTAGAAAAATTTTTCTAGCGGTTTTTAAAATACTGTTTTGTAATAAATTTAAAAATAAACAATCATATATGATATATAGATTATAATTTATTAAAATTAAGAGTAAAACACAATAAATTTAATTATTCGGCAAGCTCTAAGGCAAGCTCCATCATCTGTAAGAAAGTATTCTGTCTATCTGCCGAGCTAAGCGCTTCGCCCGTTACTAAATTGTCCGAAATTGTGCAAATTGCAAGAGCGTGTTTGTTGCAGTAAGCGGCGGTTGCGTAAAGTCCGGCTGCTTCCATCTCAACGGCAAGAGCGCCCATCTTAGCCCAAGCAAGCGTGCTAGCGCTAGCGTCGTAAAAAGTGTCCGAAGAATAAAGGTTGCCGACCTTGTAAGGCAAAGACTTCTCTTTGGCAATTTGTACTGCCTTTTCAAGCAATTTATAGGAACTAATAGGGGCAAACGTCCCGCAAAGACCGTATTGCGAAAGGAAGTTGCTGTTTGTACAAGCGCCTTGACCTATTACAATATCTCTAACTTTAATATCTTCACGCATAGCGCCGGCGCTACCAATTCTAATAATATTTGTAACGTCATAGAAATTGTATAATTCGTAACTATATATGCCTATGCTAGGTATGCCCATACCGCTTGCCATAACCGAAACACGCTTGCCCTTATATGTGCCGGTATAGCCTTGTACGCCTCTAACATTGTTGACAAGAACGGGGTTGGTAAGCAAATTGTCGGCTATAAATTTAGCTCTAAGCGGGTCGCCGGGCATAAGTACGGTTTTTGCAAAATCGCCTAACTTTGCGTTGATATGCGGAGTTGGTGTATTCATATTGAAATTCTCCTTAATAATTATTTTTCTTATCTAAATAGTAACAAATAATTGTTATTAAGTCAATATTAATATCATTCTTGTCAAAAATTACTTAATTAGGCAATAATTTCACACTTGTCAAACAACCTATTGTCGTTGATTAGTTGACAAGTCAATAACAATTCCTTATAATTAAAAGGCTATATATATAAAAAGGAGGACATTGTTATGAAGAGGACGTACCAACCTAAGAAGAAACACAGAAGTAAAGTTCACGGTTTCCGTACAAGAATGAAGACACAAGGCGGAAGAAGAGTTCTTCAAAGCAGACGCAATAAGGGTAGAGCCAAGTTATCAGCATAATAACCAAAAAAGGGGTGCATTACAATTAAAGCTAAATATAGATTAAAAAAGAGGTCGGCATTTGCCAGCATTTACAAGAAAGGCAAATGGATAAACGGCAAATATTTAATTATTGTGTATTGCGCTTCAAATAGTTGCCACTTCGGCTTTTCTATCAGTAAGAAATTTGGAAACGCCGTAAAGCGTAACCACGCAAAAAGGCAACTTAAAGAATGTGTGAGCAAGCTGTTGCCACGCATTAAACAACAATATAACTACATCTTTGTAGCTCGATATGGTCTAACTACCGACTATGCCGAGTTGTGTATTGCTGTTGAAAAACAATTAGCAAGCGTTGGCTTGCTTGGCGAACAACTATGAAATGGATTTGCATAGGCTTATTAATGTTCTATAAAGCGACTTTATCTAAAATTTTTGGTAAAAGTTGTATTTATACGCCGACTTGTTCGGTGTATGGTATGGAAGCGTATAAGCAACACGGCTTTTTTGTCGGTACTTACCTTACGGCAAAAAGAGTGTTTAGTTGCGCGCCGTGGTCAAAAAGGCGGGGTATAGATTTAGTGCCTCTTAACCTTAAAGGAGAAATTAAATGGAGTTTATAAGCTCAATTTTTAGCGGAGTATGGTCGGTAATACAAACTCTGCCACAAAATGACTGGACAAAGTTTATTCCCGAGCCAAACGCCGTTGCGAGATTAATGCAATGGTTTCACGGGCTTATCGGCAATTATGGCGTAGCTATAATTATACTTACGGTCATACTTAAAATTATCACAATGCCACTAGACATTTGGCAAAAGTATTCGATGAAAAAAAGTAGCGTTAAAATGAAATCGCTTGAAAAAACAATCGAAAAAATTGACAAACAATTTGCTAACGACAAAAAAAGACAAAACGAAGAAAAACAAAAATTATACAAAAAGAACGGTTACAACGCTCTAAGCTCCTGCCTACCAATGCTAGCCACAATGGCGATATTTATTATTGTCTTTTCAGGATTAAACAGCTATTCGGCATTTATCAACGTAAACAGCTATGTAATACTTGAAAAAGCCTATATTGAAGAATATAACAAATATCTAATAGATAGTCCAACGGGCGAGTGGGCGGTTGGCATGACCGAAGACCAAATTAAGGCTTACGCCAAAGAAAAAGCCGACGTAAAGGTCAACGTTGTGTTTAAAGACGAAGTGCAAGAAGATTTCTTATGGATTAAAAATATTTGGCGTCCCGACACGTGGGAAAAATTACTTGTCAACGCCGAAGGCTTTGAAAAAGGCAGTATGGGTATTCCCAAACTTCCCGACGAGGCTATTGGCGACCCATTTGTAAGAGATATCTACGTGTCCGTCCGCAATGCAGTAATTAAAGCAAACCCCGGTTACTTTGCCAGCTTTGACGAGCAAGGCAATATGGAGAAGAACAGTTCTGGCGAGCTAAAAAGCGGTTGGAACGGCTTGCTAATATTACCTATCGCAGCAATGGGCTTAGCCTTTTTGTCATCGTGGGTAACGCAAGCATTACAAAAAAAGAAAGGAACGACTTCGGTTGACCCATCGGCGCAAACGGGCAAAACAATGATGATAATAATGCCCTTGATGATGGGCGTATTCGGTTTTATGTATACGGCGGCATTTGCAATTTACCTAGTTTGCAACTCGCTAATTACCTTAATTACCACCATTGCGCTTGACCGACCTATTGAAATAATGGTCGAAAGGAAAGCGGTCAAAAAAGGCGAAGGCGTTAAGGAAAGCTATAAGAGATAATAAAGGAGAATATATAATGAAAACAGCCGAGTCGACAGGTAAAAACGTAGCGACAGCTATTGAAAACGGCTTAAAATTATTGAAACTAGAACAAGAACAAGTTGATATAGAAATACTTAGTCAAGGAGGATTTCTCAAACCCGCAAAAGTTAAATTGACTAAAAAATTAAGCGAGGGCGAAAATGCCCAACTATTTCTTGAAGAATTACTAGCAAAAATTAACTTTGATTTTATTGTAGATTTAGTAGAAAACGAAGAAGAAATCAAACTTAACTTAATAGGTAAAGATGGCGGAAGCGTAATAGGATATCGTGGCGAAGTGCTAGACAGCTTGCAATATCTTACAAGTTTAATGGTAAATCAAGGGCGTAAAAAGTATATTCGAGTAGTAGTCGACGCCGAAAACTATCGTGGCAAAAGAGAAGATATACTTGCAAAATTAGCAAGCAACCTTGAAAAGAAAGTAATAAGAACACGCCACGCAGTTAAACTTGAACCAATGAACCCCTTTGAACGAAGAATTATACACGCAACGTTGCAAGACAGCCAGTTTGTAGAAACTTCTAGTTCGGGCGAAGAACCTAACAGACACGTAATAATATCCCCTAAGGGCGATAACGGCTTTGTCAAAGACGAAGAACTAACTTCGCCTTCTCGCAAGAAATTGACATTTGCTTATAGAAGCGACAAAAAAAGAAAGAGATAGGTCTTTAAAACTTTTAACGGGGACAATTATTTGTCCCCGTTAAAATTTCCTTTAATATTTAGTTTTATTAAAATAAAGCAAAATTGCAATCGAGGCAAACAATGGATACTATAATTGCTCTATCAACTCCAATAGGTAGGTCGGCAATCGCCGTTATTAGATTAAGCGGTGACAACTGCCTACAAATAGCAAGACAAATATTTGATTTGCTACCAACTAAGCCCAATGTTTTAAAGGTGGGAAACTTAGTCTTGCCTAATTTTACCGACAAAGCTATGTGCGTCTACTTCCTTTCGCCTCATTCTTATACGGGGCAAGATATGGTTGAATTTCACGTTCACGGCGGAGCGATGGTAGCAAACTTAACCATTGCAAGGTGTATCGAACTAGGTTGCAGGCTTGCTTATAACGGCGAATTTAGCAAACGAGCCTTTATTATGGGCAAACAAAACTTATCTTCCGCCGAAGGAATAATTGAAATTATCGACGCAGAAAGCGTTATGCAACTTAAAGCCGGGGCTAATTTAACTAGCGACAAACTAGGCAAAACCATAATAAATTTACAAGACAAATTAACCGACTTGATTGCGACTTGCGAGGCTACGTTAGACTATCCGGAAGAAAATCTCGAAGAAGGCGCAAGCCAAAACGTTAGCGTAGTTCTTAGCGAAATTAAACAAAAATTACAAGTTTTGCTTGACACAACACAGGTTGGAAAGGCCATAAAGTATGGAATTAACGCCGTTATAGCCGGCAAAACAAACGTGGGAAAGTCAAGCCTACTTAACGCTCTACTGGGGCAAAGCAGAGCTATTGTATCTAATATCGCAGGCACTACCCGAGATACAATAACCGAAAGCATCATCTATAAGGACGCTAAAATTAACTTCATAGACACCGCCGGGCTTAGAACAACGACTCGAACGCTCGAAAGCGAAGGCATTAAGCGAACAAACATAGCTCTTGACCAATGTGACGTTATAATTTACGTCACCGACAAGCCCAACGCAAATTTACCACTATACAATAAACCCACAATCTACGTATGCAATAAATGCGACTTACTACCTCGTCAAGACAACGACAAGTTACTATATGTAAGCGCTTTAAATAATATTAATATCGAACAACTTAAACAACAAATCTTTGATATGTTTAGACTAGGAACAATCGACCAAAATCAATTAATACTAACTAACGCAAGACACGTTGATGTCTTAGCCCGAGCTAGCCACGCCATAAATTGCGCCATTGAAGCTACAAACTTAACTCTCGATTGTATTGTAGAGGATATAAAAATTGCCTGGTCGACGCTTGGCGAAATTACAGGAACTACTGCAAATCAAGACATAATCGACCGAATATATCAAAAATTTTGTCTAGGTAAATAAACTAAAAAAAGATAAATTTAGCTAAGCATAATTAATCTAACAAGCAAAAAAAGTCTAAGCAAATATAACTAAAAATTATCGCAAACAAAACTATCTAAATTAATAAATAACACCAATATAAATAAGGAAAATATGACAAATTCGGCAAAAACTCTTAACACATATTATGACGCTATTGTAATCGGCGCAGGACACGCAGGTTGCGAAGCAGGGCTTGCTCTTGCAAGACTAGGTAGCAAGGTTCTTCTACTTGCAACAAACTTAGATACCGTAGCCTATTGCGCTTGTAACCCGAGCATAGGCGGTACGGCAAAGGGGCAAATGGTTAGGGAAATAGATGCCTTAGGCGGACAAATGGGACTTTGCGCCGATTCGAGTTTGCTACAACTTAGAATGTTAAATAAGGGCAAGGGCAGAGCCGTCTATTCGCCACGAGCCCAAGTAGATAAATATAAATATCACCTAAATATGAAATTAACGCTTGAAAACACGCCCAACCTTACGCTTAGACAGGGTGAAGCTACTGATATCGAGCAAGTTGAAGAAAATGACTATAAATTTGCAGTTACAACGGCAGTTGACATAACCTACAAATCTAAGGTAGTTGTCGTGTGTACGGGGGTATATTTAAAGAGTCGAATAATAATCGGCGAGTGCATAAAAGAAGTAGGGCCTAATGGTTTTGCTTCGGCAAACAAACTTAGCGCAAGTTTGGAAAAGTTAGGTTTTGCCATAAAGAGATTTAAGACGGGTACGCCAGCAAGAATAAATAAAAACAGCGTGGACTTTGATAAAATGCAAAAGCAAGAGGGCGAGAAAATGCAATCTTTCTCTTTCCTCAATTCTACTTGCGCTGACAATGTCAGTTGCTATTTGACGTATTCGACCCAAGACACTAAGCAAGTTATACTTGATAATATTGACAAAGCTCCGCTATATAGCGGTTCGATTAAAGGCGTAGGTCCAAGATACTGCCCTTCGATTGAGGACAAAATTATTCGGTTTGCCGACAAAGAGCAACACCAAATTTTTCTCGAACCCGAAGGCGCTTGTACCAACGAATATTATGTTCAAGGCGTATCTAGCAGTATGCCGGCGGAAGTTCAATACAAAATTTACACTACTATTAAAGGACTAGAAAACGTTGAAATTATGCGTGACGCTTACGCTATCGAATACGACTGTATTGACGCAACTACGTTATACCCTTACTTGATGTCCAAGAATATTAATGGTCTATTCTTCGCCGGGCAGGTAAACGGCACAAGCGGATACGAAGAAGCCGCTGCGCAAGGTATAATAGCAGGCATAAACGCTTATAGACATATAAATAATCTTGACTACGTAGTTTTAGGCAGACAAACTAGCTATATAGGCGTACTTATAGACGATATTACTACCAAACAAAGTAACGAACCTTATAGAATGATGACCAGTCGTGCCGAATACCGCTTAACTCTTAGGCAAGATAACGCAGACTTGCGATTGACTCAAATAGGGCGAGATATCGGCTTAGTTAGCGACCTTAGATATCAAAAGTATCTTGACAAAAAAGCTAAAATAGAATTAGTCGAAGACAGTTTAAAAACAATAATTAAACCCGCCCAAATAAACGCCTTCTTACAAGACAAAGACGAAGCCCAAGTAAAGTCGGGCGTTTCTATTGAAGATTGTATCAAGCGCACAAACGTTACTGCGAGAGAATTATTTGACTATTTAGGTATGTTTGCAAATGTCGAACAAGAAATAATCGAGCAAGTAGAAATAGCCGTTAAATATAAAGGGTATATAGATAAAGAAAAATTACAAATAGAGCAATTTGAAAAACTAGAAAGCAAGCTTATTCCGCCCGACTTCAACTACGACACTGCGCTTGGACTGCGTATCGAAGCGAGGCAAAAGCTCAAAGCGATTAGACCGCTTAGCTTAGGACAAGCAAGTAGGGTTAGCGGAGTTTCCCCCGCAGACATAGCTATACTTATAGTCACATTGGTAAGGGGCGCAAAATGATAAGTTTTTCTCAACTTAATATCAATTTAACCGACGAACAAATAGCAAAACTAAATAAATATCAACAAATCTTGGTTGAGTATAACAAAAACGTCAATTTAACGGCATTAACCGAGCCAAAACAAATATGGATAAAGCATTTCTACGATTCGGCTTGCGGAGCAAATTTAATTAAACCAAATGCAAAACTTCTTGATTGCGGTAGCGGAGCTGGTTTTCCCGGAGTTGCGCTAAAAATTCTTAGAGCCGACCTTGACGTAACCCTGCTTGATAGCAATCATAAAAAAATAGACTTTTTGAAATTTTTATGTCAAGAACTTAAAATAGATTGTAAATTTACCCTTTCAAGAGTCGAAGAACTTAATTTACAAGAAAGTTATGACGTAGCGACTGCAAGAGCGGTTGCAAACACCGCAACGCTACTAGAATATCTTGCAAAGCTTGTGACTGTAAACGGGCAAATAATGCTTTATAAATCAAGTATCGAGCCTTACCAAAACGCAGAAAAAACGCTAAACCTTAAACACTTAGCGACTTATAATTTTCAACTGCCCGAAAACTATGGCGAAAGAAATATCTTAGTTTTTGAAAAAATTGCGAAAACGCCGTCGGCTTACCCAAGAAAAAATGGTAAACCCAAAAAATTCCCCTTGTAAAATATTACGCATACAAAATTGTAAAATATTACGCATACAAAATTGTAAAATATTACGCACATAAAAACGAACTATATATAGCAACTCAAACTTATAAATTGAAGTATACGGCGTATAAAAAGGAAAGGTTGATTTAATTATTCGCTAATAATATTTCTTACAAACAAAAAGCTACAAATATTCTATTTTTTATAAAACACTTGAAATATTGTTAGTTATATGGTATATTAATCATTACAAACGAGGTAAATATGGGTAAAATTATAGCATTTTCTAATCAAAAAGGCGGAGTTGGCAAGACTACAACGGCAATTAATCTTGCAAACTATGTTTCTAACCTTGAACGCAAAGTTTTAATTGTAGACTTTGACCCGCAAGGCAACACTACAAGCGCCTTTGGCATTGAAAAAAATACGCTAAAAAATTGTATTTACGATTGTTTAATGGGAGACGCTCCGCTAGAAAAAATTATTACAAAAACTAGCCTTGACAATTTGTACATAGCGCCGAGCAATATTGATTTAGCCGCCGCCGAAGTCGACCTTGTCAACCTCTCTAACCGAGAATATGCGCTTAAAAAGTGTCTTGACCAAGTTAAGCACATATACGATTACATATTTATAGATTGTCCGCCTTCTCTCGGTTTGCTTACGCTAAACGCCCTTGTTTCTGCCGACAGCGTAGTAATACCAATACAGAGCGAGTTTTTTGCCCTTGAAGGTTTAAGCCAACTAATGAATACTATCAAAATTGTCAAGCAGCGCCTTAATCCAACGTTAAAAGTTAACGGAGTTATACTTACTATGTACGACAACCGTTCTATAATAAGCAAACAAGTCACTAGCGAAATACAGAAATATTTTGGTCAAAAAGTTTACGATGTTCCCGTGCCTCGCAATATTAAGCTAGTTGAAGCGCCAAGTTTTGGCGTGCCTATCTCGCAACACGCTCCGCATAGTTCGGGAGCGGTAGCGTACGAACTGCTAGCCAAACAATTTATCGCAAGGGAGGAAAAGTAAATGGCAAATAACAAGGGTCTAGGTAGGGGGTATGCGTCGCTACTAGGTATGAACGACGTTGACCTAGATGAAAAAATTGCTCCAAAAAAAGTTACCGAGTTAGGCGAACAGCCTACCGAAATAGAGTTAAACGAAATTGACCCAAACTACGAGCAACCACGTAAAGTTTTTAACGAAGAAAGTTTGAGAGAATTAGCCGACAGCATTAAGCAACACGGCGTGATTCAACCAATTATTCTTACCAAAGTCGGCGCAAGATTTATGATAATCGCCGGTGAAAGACGATTTAGGGCAAGTAAGCTCGCCGGTTTTAACACAATACCTGCTATTGTGCGTCACTACACGCCACAACAAATAAGAGAGGTTAGCTTAGTTGAGAACCTTCAACGTGACGACCTAAACCCCATCGAAGCCGCTCGTGCCATAAAAGAGTTGATTGATTCTTACAATCTAACGCAAGAGTCCGTAGCCGACCGTCTAGGTAAAAGTAGACCGGCAATTGCAAATACATTGAGATTGCTTTCACTTGACGCAAAAGTGCTTAAATTTATTGAAGAAGGTAGACTTTCGGCGGGGCACGGCAGAGCCTTAGTCGTAGTAGCAAGACCTGCCGACCAAATCAAACTTGCCGAACTTGCTTGCGACAATAAAATGAACGTTAGACAAACTGAAAAAGCCGTAAGGGAGCTAAATAATCCAAAGCCGACAAAAGAAGTCGCTAGCATAAGTTTAGAGCTTAAAGACCTTGTCGATAATATGCAACGAGCCTTTGCAACCAAAGTTTCGGCGATAGGTAGCGACGACAAAGGGCGTATTCATATAGATTACTATACAAAAGACGATTTAGATAGAATTTGTCTACTTATAAAAGATTGGTTAAACAAACAAAAGACTAACTAGCCATAAATATTTGTAAATTATGTTTGCATACTTTGCAAAATGGACATATAGTTTATTTATGGATATTATAAAATGAGGATTACAATATGATTGCTGGTTTTACTTATGTAGAAATTGGAATAGGGGTGATTGCGTTAATTTTCTTCTTTGTAGGTATGGCAAAGGGGTTTATGAACCAGCTACTAGGATTTATCGAGCTTGCGGCATATATAGCGTTTTGCGTTTTTTTACTTCAACCTATGGTTGCCTACGCCGATAAACTAATTCCCTCCCTTTCAATAGCCATTAACTCAGCCGTAGCAAATACCCCTGTTTTAAATTCAATAGGACTGGGAACAATAACTTGGTACGCAATTTGCGGTCTTCTTGTATACTTTATAATAGCCATTATCTTTATGCTTTTAAGAAAGCTTGCAAAGAAAATTGTTAGACCTAAAATTACAGGTAGACTCGATAAAGTGCTTGGTATTGCGTTGAGTTTGGGCGTATGCTACTGTTTCGTAGCTGTAATAGGCAGATTGATTGTTGAAGTAGACGTTTTAATACAACTACCCGAACAAATTCTTGTTTACTATGACATAGTTAAACAGCAATTTATCGGGGGCAAAATATTACCCGGCATTATTGTTGGCAATAACCCCTTAGGCGAATTTGTACTAAGCTTCTTTGCAAAGTAATTGACTGGCAAAGTTAGGTTAGGCAAAAAAGATTAAATTAAGTATACATAAATATCATTTATGTAAAGCTTGAATTAGTAAAACTTAAACATAACAGCAAAAATTCGATTTAACAAACTTAAAAATATTACTAATTAGTATAATCGCAACCGTTGGCATTATAGGCTAAATGACTGTAAAATGAAAAATATATTAATTGTTCATTATTAGGAGGATAGTTTTGAACTCATTGTTACTTTTTGAAGAAGTTTCTACTTCAACCGCAGGTAAACTTGGACCGTTTACATATTTAGAAGTTGTTGTAGGCGTTATTTTACTTCTCGCTATATTTAAAGGCGCAACCAAAGGACTTACCGGTCAAATCTTCAAATTAATCAGTCTTGGCGGTGGAATTGCTCTTGGCTGTATGTTTTTCAAACAAGTTGGCGGAGCTATCGGCAAGCTTGTTCCTATCGTAGCCGAAAAAATTGGAGAAACAATCGCTCAGTATGTTTGGTGGGTGGTAGGGTTTTTAGCAATTTGGATAGCAGTGTCAATAGTTGTATTTATTCTTGAAAAACTTATTGTAGGCAAGCAAAGCAAAAAAGCCGGCGCTATCAACCGTTTATTAGGCGTAGTTTTAGCCCTTGCCAAATGGTATGTTATACTTTGCGTTCTTTTTGCCCTACTTACGCTTATACCTTCGCCCGAAGAAAGTTCTTTTTTATACAAGGCATTAGAATTTATTGATACGCAAATTAACGGTGGCGCTTTCATTAAATATATTGCTAACGAAAATGCAAACTTTATTGGCAAGTGGGTTTTGTCTTTGTTTTCGGCAACCTAATATATCTTATGTAATTTATAATTTAATTTAACAATGTAATTTTAAATATTAATACGGCGGTTTGACCGCCGTATTTTAATTTTATATTGATACAATAGCAATTACTTATAGTTTATTGTGTTTTGTCTAATATTTGTACTGTATTACAAGAATGTTTATTATTTTGTTAAACATTTTCATTTACGCCATATATTTTTGTATTTACGCTTAATTGTAATTTCCCTATACGGTTTTGCAATTTTCCTATAATTATGCCTTATCGTAGCGGGCTACTTACGCCCCTATACATTTATAGCCTATACGCTAATTTTGGCTTGTGGGTCAAATAGAGGCGTTAAACGCTGGTATTTTTTGTATTTGTATAGGTTGAGTTAGTTTTTACCTATAATTTATCCCAAATTATTTAGTTTTATTTAATTTTAATACAAGTCTTTATCTTTTATTGATTTGTGTTAACTATACTTGAAACTTTATAATTACGCAGTAATTGTTTAGCGTTAGCGTTGTTGCTTTGTTTCACGTGAAACAGGTTTTGCTATACACTTACTTAAAATTTAATTGTTTCACGTGAAACAATTAAAAACAAAACTTAGCTTAATATATTATAATTGTAATAGGGGCGTGAAATATTAGTTGTTTCAAACCGTGCTAATTAAATATTTTGTAAATTAATAGTTTCACGTGGAACATTATAGGAGATAACGTCGAAGAATTCTTAATCGCATATAAATTTTCCTTGCTTATAATTTGTAGTTGTTTATGTGAAATTTTTCTTACTTAGTTAAGAAAATATACTAATGATGTAGAAACATTTAAACAGCAAGGCTTGTCACAACAACAACGCTACTTGCAACGCTCCAACCCTTGTCTTAAACGCCATACTTATTATTCAAGATAGATATAAGGGCTATCAATGTAAGGCAAGCTATCGTACGAACCTATTCTATCGAAAAAATAAAGAATAATTCCCTACAAAACCTAAGTTATCAAAATATTAAAATAAATATTGCACAAAGTCTATTTAGCCAAAATATTAAAGAATATCGTGCAAAGTCTACCTAACTAAACCTATAAAACAAAATATTGTATAATGAACAATGTTCATTATTTATCCACATATCCACATTCCGTTAAGTATCAATATGTCGTAATAGATAAGAGTCCGTTTACGTAAACTAATGTAACCAAATCTAAGTTACAAATAAATAATTTAGCAATTAAGTAGAGGCTAGGGCAAAGCGTATTAATAAGGCAAAGTATGGCGATTAGCAAGCGGTAACGAAATATTTATGTAGAGGCTAGGCAAAGCGTATTAATAAGGCAAAGTATGGCGATTAGCAAGCGGTAACGAAATATTTATGCAAAGGATAATTAAGTAGCAAATGTTCAAATTAAATAAACTACAAAAAAAGTCAAGTTTTGCTCGGTTGCGACACAAAAGAAAGATTAATAACTAACTAGCTTGTCAATAATTTACTCGATAAATAAACAAGGAGTAAAAATTATGGAAATCAGCGGTTATAATCAAGAAGCTAAAAACGAGCTAGCAAAGGTTCTGCCAAAAGAAGACGTAGTCTATATGTGTATAGGCACAGACAGCGTCTTAGCAGACAGTCTAGGTCCACGTGTAGGAAGTTATTTGCAAGAAAATATGAACAAGCCTATATTTGTATACGGAATTGCAAATAATAACATCACTGCAATAAACCTCTTGTCGGCGTATAGGTTTATTAAATTACTTCACCCCGATAAAAAAATCGTAGTAGTCGACTCTGCCGTTGGCGATACCGAAGAAATAGGAAAAATTATCTTCAACGACGCTCCGCTTTGTCCCGGCGCTGCGACAAACAAAAACTTGCCTAGCTTGGGCGATTATTCGATTATGGGCGTAGTTGCCGAAAGGGGTTTAAAGGACTTTTATAAAAAATCGGTTGATAAACAAACCTTAGTAGATAGCCTTGCGCAAATAATAAGTCAAGCTATATGCCAAAATTGCCCTAGCGTAGAAGTAACAAATTAAAAAATGCACAAACTTATGAAAGATTGGTGAAAAAAGTTTAAATTTGTATGTTGAGTTTGACACTCGGCGCTTATTGTGCTAAAATAAGCTACATTAAGAAACAAGGAGAATTTATTTGAATACAAATAAAAGAAGCGCCATAAGCACCCTGATATTAGTTATCTTGGCAATTGTTATGGTCGTTGTGTTTATATTTATGTTGGGCGGTAATGCTAACAAGAATACTACCTACAACGAATTTTTAAACGAACTTAAAAAAGACAATGTATTTGCCGTATATTATGATGGGCTATATACCGTTAAAGTCATTTATCGTAATAGTAGCGAGTACCAAAATATCATAAACGATGTAAATAATGGCGACAAAAAAATAGCCGACATTAAAATGTCAAAATACTTTGACCGTGCTTTCTATGCGCCTAGTCGTACGACTTTTGCGCAAGACGTCACAAAAATACTAGGGGAAGGACACTCAACGGTATTTGTCAATTATAGCAACCCCGAAACATTAAGTGTGTGGGATATAATTTATCCGTTACTGCTAGTCGCCTCAGTTGTAATAATGGGCGTGTTCTTATTTAAGATGTTAAAGCAACAAAATAGCCAAAATATGACATTTGGTAAGAGCAAAGCAAGGGTAACGCAAAATGTTAAGACACGCTTTACCGACGTAGCCGGCGCAGAAGAAGAAAAAGAGGAGCTTGCCGAAATTATCGAGTTTTTAAAATCGCCCAAACGGTTTACCGAACTAGGCGCAAAAATTCCTCGTGGCGTACTTCTTGTAGGCCCTCCCGGCACAGGCAAAACACTGTTTGCTAAGGCTGTCGCAGGCGAGGCAGGCGTTCCGTTCTTCTCAATTTCCGGTTCGGACTTTGTAGAAATGTTCGTAGGCGTTGGCGCAAGCAGAGTAAGAGATTTATTTGACACGGCAAAGAAAAATTTACCTTGTATTATATTTATCGACGAAATAGATGCTGTCGGCAGACAAAGAGGCGCAGGCTTAGGCGGTGGCAACGACGAAAGAGAGCAAACGCTTAATCAATTACTTGTCGAAATGGACGGTTTTGAAACAAATAGCGGAGTTATAGTAATGGCGGCGACAAACCGTGCAGACATTCTTGACCCAGCATTGCTTCGTCCGGGCAGATTTGACCGACAAATTTATGTTCAATATCCCGACGTACGTGGTAGAGAGGCAATCTTGAAGATACACGCTCGTAATAAGCCCTTAGGCGTAGACGTTGACTTCAAAACAATAGCACGCATAACACAAGGTTTTACCGGAGCGGATATTGAGAATTTACTTAACGAAGCGGCAATATTTGCCGTAAGAGCAAAACGCAAAGTAATTATTATGCACGATATTACCGAAGGCGTTAATAAGGTTATTATGGGGCCACAAAAGAAATCTCGCCTTGTAACCGAGCCCGACAAACGTATAACGGCGTACCACGAGTCCGGACACGCAATATTAGGGTCAATTTTAAAGTATTGCGACCCCGTGCAAGAAGTTACGATTATTCCTCGTGGACAAGCGGCAGGCTACACCTTAATGCGTCCCGAGAACGATAATATGCACATGACTAAGGCAAGACTTCTTGACGACATCACAATGAGTCTAGGCGGACGAGTTGCAGAAGAACTTGTAATTCAAAATATTACTTCTGGCGCAAGTCAAGATATCAAAGGCGTTACTCAACGGGCTCACAAGATGGTTACCGAGTGGGGTATGAGCGATAAATTAGGACCGCTTTATTATGGCACAGACGACGAAATATTTGTAGGTAGAAATTATCAAACAACTAAGGGTTACAGCGAAGAAATGGCAGGGCTAATCGATAGCGAAGTAAATAAAATTGTCAACGACTGTCACGAAAGGGCGACAAAACTTCTTAACGAAAAACTTGACGTTATGCACAATATGGCAAAAGTATTGCTCGAAATGGAAACAATTCATAGCAAACAAGTTGAAATGTTGATTAACGGAACATCGGCGGAAGAAGTGATTAAATCAATGGAAGAGGACGCTAGTAAGCTTATAGCTAAGGCAAACTCGGTAGTTAGCGAAGAAGTTGCCGAACCGACCAAGGTTGAACCGACTAAGGTTGAAGAACCTACCTCAAAAGATTAATAAATAATAATACAAGTCGTATTTAAAAAACGCAAGTTCTTTGTTATCAACGAGCTTGTGTTTTTTTATATCTTTTAAACATTTAGTAAATTTGTATTGAAAATTAAGGTAAAAAGTGGTATCATTACACATAATAGTATAAGGAGAAATTTTTATGAGAAAATCAGCAGATAAGGTTGCGCTCGTAGCCTTAATTATTTTAGGTGTAATATCTATGTCGCTTGAAGTAGTACTTACGGTGTTTACTCTCACTATCGACGGAGTAACTCGTATGGTAATCTTCATTATTCTTGCGACGCTGTTTCTAATCGACGCTGTTTATTTGCTGTGGTCAATATTTAGTTCGGGCGGAAACGTTAAGTCGCTTGTGCTGTTTGCAGACGACGCCTCTACAACAAAAACAACCATTAAAGTTATAAGAATTTTAGTTGCCGACTCGGCAAGACGAGTAGGAGGGGCAAGTATTAAAAAAGTCAAAGTTTCGCAAAACGAAGCAGGCATTAAGCTAACCATAACTTTGTCGGTAATAGGCGCAGAGGTAGAAGAAACCGTAGATACTTTGCGCTGCTTTATAGCTGATACCTTTATTAAGGTTTTGGGTATTCGTTTTGATATTATTGATTTCAATATTAAGAGATTAAAGCCCAAATATGTAGCCGACGAGGCGTTAGCTCGTGCCGAAGCGGTTAAACTTCAAGGTCAACGCCAATGCTCGCAACAATACAAAAAGAAATCAATGACGACCATCTTCGAAAGCGCCGAAGAAAAGAAGGAAAAAGACCAAGAGATTAAAGACCAAGAGATAGCTCAAAGTATTAAAGAAGAAGACCCAAGTCAAGAGGGCAGTCAACCCGAGCAAAAAGACCAAAGCGTAGACGGCGAGCAACCTAAGTCGCAACCCGAGCTACCGATAAGTCAGCATAAAGGCAAGGGCAAAAAGGGCAAAAAAGACGTTGCAACCGAGACTAAGCCACAAGACAAAACAACTATTTACGCCGACGAAGTCGAAGTAGTTAGTCAAGAAGAACAAAATTTACGTAGGCAAGAAGATTTAAATAGCCTAACGCACCGCATTGAAAATGTCGAATATAAGTTGACCGACCAAGACGATAACGACAATGACAAAACATAACTAAAAATTAAAGACAAGAATATCAACAATATTCTTGTTTTTTATAGCGAGAGTAAAAATGAAAAATTTAGATAAAATAGAGGGCGGATATCCTCGTCCTCAGCTTGTAAGACAAAGTTTTCTAAGCCTAGACGGTTTGTGGCAGTATTCTATTACAAATAGTAAAGATTTCCCTACAAATTACGACGGACAAATTATTGTTCCATTTTCACCCGAGGCAAAGTTGTCTGGGGTAGAAAAAGTTGTTATGCCACAAGACTATTTACATTATAACTTAGACTTTGAAATTAAGCGGGGCTTTAACAAGGGGCGAATTCTTTTGCACTTTGGAGCAGTAGACAGCATTTGCGATTGTTTTATCAACGGAAACTTTGTAGGCAATCACGTTGGCGGTTATACTCCGTTTAGTTATGACATCAC
Source organism: Clostridia bacterium (assembly GCA_036654455.1). Taxonomy (NCBI): domain Bacteria; kingdom Bacillati; phylum Bacillota; class Clostridia; species Clostridia bacterium. The sequence goes on from JAVVRZ010000002.1 coordinate 261,250, forward strand.
CGAATTTGTAGCAGCCGGGCAAAACAACATTAAATTAATAGTTAAAGATTATACCGATACAAGCTATCATACACGAGGCAAACAAAGAATAAAGCGTGGCGGTATTTGGTATTCTATGCAAAGCGGTATTTGGCAAACCGTGTGGATAGAAAGCGTAGAAAGAAATTACATATCTTCTTTAAAAGTCGTACCCGATTATGACAATTCTAAGGTGGTAATAACAGTCGAGAGCGTAGGCAAATTGACTAATCTTAACGCCCTTGTTTCTTTTGAGGGCGAAGAAGTCGCAGTATGCGAGTTTGAGGGCGACACCGCCACAATACAATTAGATAACTTTCACGCTTGGGATACAACCTGTCCCGACCTATACGACCTACTTGTAATATGCGATACCGACGCAGTAACAAGCTACTTTGGTATGCGTAAATTCTCAATAGAAAAAGATAAGTATGGCTATAAACGTTTCTTTCTCAACAACAAAGTTGTTTTTTTAAACGGGTTGCTCGACCAAGGCTACAATCAACTCGGGTTGCTTACTCCGCCAAACCAAGAATTAATGCAACAAGACATTCTTACGGCTAAAAAAATGGGCTTTAATATGCTTAGAAAACATATTAAAATAGAGCCGTTAAAGTGGTACTATTATTGCGATTTATTAGGTATGTTAGTATGGCAAGATATGATAAACGGCGGTAGTAAGTATAGCAAATCTACCACAATGTATTTACCTTTTTTTAATATTAAAATTAAAGATAATCAATATAAACGCTTTGGAAGAAGCGACGATGCAAGTCGAACTCAATTCTATAAAGAATATAAAGAAATGCTTACTTATCTTCAAAATGTCGTGAGTTTGTGTGTTTGGACGCCGTTCAACGAGGGTTGGGGACAATTCGACAGCGTTGAGGTTACGGCGTACACCAAACAAGTCGACCCTACTAGGCTAGTCGATTCGGCTAGCGGTTGGCACGACCAAGGCGCAGGCGACTTTGCCTCTCAACATATTTACTTTAAAAAAGTACCAATAATTAAAGACAATAGAGCTATTGCTTTGACCGAATTTGGCGGATACTCCTACGCTGTACCCGACCATATTTTTAACGTCGGCAAGACTTTTGGCTACAAGAAATTTAAAGACAAAGACAAGTTGTTTAACGCCTACGTTAAACTATATTCTAGTCAAGTTATTCCATATATTAGCAAGGGGCTAAGCGTAGCGATTTATACTCAGCTAACCGACGTAGAGGACGAAGTTAACGGCTTAATCACTTACGACCGCTTAGTATGCAAATTTGATATTGACAGGATAAAAGAATTTAATGAAAGAATTAAAATCGACTAATTTGACCGACCTAGATTATATGCGTTTGGCTCTTTTAGAGGCTCAAAAGGCAAGCCGTCACGACGAAGTTCCAATAGGGGCTATTGTTGTGCTAGACGGTAGAATTATTGCCCACGCCACAAACAAGAGGCGTAAAGGGGATATCTTAGGACACGCCGAAGTAATTGCGCTAAAAAAAGCAAGTCGAAGGTTGCGTGACTGGCGTCTACAAGATTGCGATTTATACGTCACGCTCGAACCTTGCGCTATGTGCGTAGGGGTTGCAGTAAACGCTCGTATTAGACGCATTATTTTTGGCGCTTACGACTTAAACGCAGGTTGTTGCGGTAGCGTAATCGACCTAACAAAGACCTTTAAACTTAACCATACCGTAACCGTAACTAGCGGAATTATGCAAGAAGAATGTTCGAAATTAATTAGCCTATACTTTGCAAATAAGAGAAAGAAGGCTAAAAGTTTAGACAAAAAAATTAATAAAAAGATTTAAACTATTACGAAGTTTAAGATTAAAATTACTGTTATATATTTAGATAAAATTTATTTTAAAGTAAATTTAAAATTTAATAAATATAAAGAAAGTAACCAAATGTAATTTATAGCTAAGTATAATTTTACCAAAGCAAAATATTTTAAAAAAAAGGCGTCTATTAATGGCAAATGCATTAATTTACAATTTTAGCGGTACGGGCAACACCGGTATAGCTACAAACTTTATAGCCGAGCAACTTACCAAGCGAGGATACGAAGTACGGCAGGTCAAAATTACCTACCCCTTTTTACCTCCGCCAAGCCAAGCCTATGACGTAGTTGGTTTTGGGTACCCTGTTCACGCTTTTAATACCCCTCAAATTGTTTTAAAGTACGCTAAGTTGTTGCCAGATGTCGACAACGTTCCAACTTTTATATTTAAGACTAGCGGAGAGCCGTTTAAGCTCAACAACGCTTCTTCTTATTCTCTTTACCGCATTTTAAGTAAGAAGGGCTACCACGTCTTGACCGACACTCACTTACTAATGCCTTACAATATTTTGTTTCGTTACCCCGATTCGCTGGCAAAACAAATGTACCTACATACTAAGTCAATGGCAAAACAAATTGTAGACAAGGTTTTATCGGGCAAAAGCGATAAAATTCATTATAGTTTGCCGGCTATTATGTGGAGTATGTCATTTAGAGTAGAGTGGTTGGGAACTAAACTTAACGGCAGACTTATTAAAGCTACGGATAAATGCGTAGGCTGTGGCAAGTGCGTAAAGATTTGCCCAATGAACAACATTTCGCTTGTCAATGGCGTAGCTAAGTTTGGTCATAAGTGTACTATGTGTATGGCTTGCGCTATGGCTTGTCCGCAAAATGCCGTAAAAGCAGGCATAGTCAACCGATTTAAAGTAAACGGCAATTATGATTTTGAAAAACTTGCAAGCGACGACTCTATCCCCGGCGAATACATTACAAGCCAAACAAAAGGCTATTTTAAGACCTTTTTAAAATATTATAAAAAGAATTCCTTAAAAGAAGAATTTCAAACGGTAGCTAGTCAAACCGAAAGCGTTAAACAAGATATTGATGCGGTAGCTAGTCAAACCGAAAATATCCAAGATAAAGGCGACGACGCATAGGTAGTTAGTAAACTGTATTTAAGGCGGTAACAAGTCAAAAGAGTAAGTAGTTATAATACTTAACACACTTAAAGCGTAAACGCTATTATAAACGATAAGGACACAAAAATTAAAAACAAAATTTAATCTATACAAAAAATACCATCTTATTACTAAGGTGGTATTTTGTTTTAACAATTAATTAAATTGTAAGGTTGTTAATTTAGCGTAATTAAACGTTTATGGTTTAACTTCGGGCTTATTTACTACGCCTAATTCCGCTAGTCCGCTAGCGTTAAGGGTAAGTACAAGATAGCCATATTGAATTTTAACCGGAACATAGGTATTTACGGGGTTAAGCATAAATATCTTTGTTTGGTTCTTTTCGCACCACATACCCATACTCATTCCCTGCGTGGCTAATGCAAATAAGGCAAATTCGTTGCTAATGCCTTCAACTTTGTTATCGCCCTCGCCCACGCTACCCGTGAGGGTAACTCGGTCGGTCTCGGCGGACTTTAATTGAAGAGACATAACTTTATCATTTTGTAATGGTTCAAGTATAGGCAGAGGCGTACCTGCATTGAGTTGAGCCGGACTAAATGTTCTCATAATAAGAAATAGCATATTGTTATCGTAAACTTTGCCGGTAAATGTAATCTCCTTCTCTACTTTGGTAGGCGTATCTAAATAGTTGCTAAACGTTGATTTGCAAATATATTTCTTGCCCGTGTAGTCGTAGTTGCAGAATATGTTGTAATGATTGTAGACTTGCCTTGCTTTGCCTACGTAAACGCCCTGTACCGACCTAGAAGAACTTATTGGTTGCCAGTTGCCGGAATTATACTCGGTATACGACGCAATCGTAGTGGTAATGCTAAGTTCTAAGCCGTCTTTGCTAAGAGTAGCAATCCCAGCCTCTATTACTTGATTTATAAATGCTTGGCTAAGCCCATTGACGCTATATGTTTCAACTAGCGAAAGGTCGGTTGAGTATTTTTGCTTTTTGTCCTCAACGCTAATATTCTCAATCTTTGTAACATATTTGCCGACGGCGCTAAGCGGTTTTACTTGGTCGGTATTTTCGTGCAAAGTCGGTCTGTCTGCGCTTACGACCTTGCCTGCGACAAGCGTATTTAACGAGTCGATTACTCTTATATCATAAGTATGCGTTTCGGGTTCGATATCTACGTTCCAACGCTGAGTTTGCGTAATTGTGGGCTTAGAACAACCCGTAACAAGTAGCGCTAAAACTAAAAGAATGCTAATAAAACTAATTTTTTTCATTTTTGACCTCTCAATAAATATTCTTTGATTATATCATATAACAGCGCAAACTTCAATTATAAATAATCAATTTATAAAAAGTTAACCAAATTTACACAGTTTTATATTCTATACAAGTAAATTTTGCAATTTAACTTGAATAAACTTACTATTTAGCTTATAATTAAAGTACTGCAAAAATTAATGTAAGGAAGATATGCTAAATATTTACGGCGCAAATTCCTATAAAAATGCAAGTAGTTACATCTTAGGTTTATTATCAAAGGTAAACCCCCTTAGTCTTGCGCATAAACATATCGTATTAGTGCCAGACCGAGCAAGTATGTCGTTTGAACAACTTATTCTTGACAAGTTAGGCGGTAGTTTTAATATCGAAGTACTTACAATTCGCCGATTTGCCACAAGAATATTACCGCAGTGCAATTACTTAAATAAGCAGTCGGCTTTAATGGCGCTTAGCGCAATTATCAATAGGCAAAAAGATAATTTTTGTTGTTACAAGCTAGGATATTCTTCGGCTGGCTTTGCCGAAAACATCTATGAAATTATCTGCCAATTAAAGTATAGCCGTATTCCTCCCGAAAAAATCAAAGTTGACCTTCTTCCGCCTTCAATCAAGTCAAAATTACAAGATATTGTATTAATTTATAGCGAATACGAAAAGTATTTGTCAAGCGGATACATAGATTCGGCTAGCAAACTCGAAATGCTTATAGAGGCTATTTCTACAAGTCAGTTCATCGCCTCGTCCTACTTTTATTTATGCGATTTTGAGAGTTTGTCGGTACAAGAACAAGCAATAATCGGCGAACTTGCTAAATATTCGTTAAACATTACTACCGCCGTACTGTATTCGCAAGATAAGTCTACTAAACATTTATTTCCTAACGACTGTTTTTCGCAGTTGGTCGAACTTGCCGAACAGCTCGGCGTAGATAAATACGTGCAAACCGAGCAATCTTTCGACAGTGATTTTTCTAGGCAAATGAGCAAGGTTTATTGCTACGACCAAGTAGATAAATTGAAAGTTTCGCCAGACCAACTTACGATCTACGCTTTGCCAACGGTAAACGACGAGGTAGTCGCCCTAGCTCAACATATTTCAAGTCACGTTCGTCAAGGCGGACGTTACAAAGATTATTATTGCGTTCTTAGCGACGTAGAAAAATATCGGTTAAGCGTTCAACAAGTATTTAAGGAATATGACATTCCTTTCTTTATGGATTACAAAGATTGCCTTTATAATCACCCAATTTGTCAATACTTAGTTGATTATTTAGTTATGTTTAAAAATAATTTTAAACAAGACAATGTTTTTAATTTTGTTAAAAATTGTCTTTTTGGTATGACTAGGCAAGTAGCTTTATTTGAGAATTATTGCCTTAAATATAATGTTTCTTACAACTTTTTTAATTTAACCTTAGGCAAACTTGACAAGATGGTAGACTATAATTCGGCTATTGCCGTTAGTAATAGGCTTGCCCAACTTACAGAAATTGCAATTAAACCCATAGATACGGCTACAAATTATTGCATTGCCCTTAAACAAATTGCAAGCGAGATTATTCCGGCTAGTCAACAATTTGACCAACTATGCTTATCTAAGGGGCTAACTCGTTATGTTGCGTCAAGCAAACAAGCTTCAAACAAGCTTAATCAAGTATTAGACGAACTAACTTCTAGCGTAGGCGAAATTATATTTAAATTAGAAGAATTTATTAAGGTGTTGTCAACGGGCTTAGTTAGCAAGAGCATTAGCGTACTACCGCTAACAAATGATTGCGTAGTATTTACTAATATGGCAAGAGCTCGCAAACACGACATCAATATTTTAGCCTTGCTAGGGGCAAATCAAAACGCTATGCCGATAGTTAAAAAGGACACTAAACTGCTCAACGATAAGAGCATTGAGTTGTTAAAAACTTACGGCGTTGATTTGCAATATAGTATGTATCTTGAAAATAAGCGTGAGAAGATAAGCCTTTATCAACTACTGCAAGAACCTAAACATTTATATGTTTCTTACAGCCTTAAACAATCTAGCGTAGCAGTAGAAAGCGTTGCGTTGCCCTCAAATTTTATCGGCTATTTAACAAAATTGTTTACCAAAGATTGCGACGAATACCCGGTTTACTACGCCTTAGACGAGCGCATATATACGGTTAATTTAGCCAAATCCGCCGTCATTACTAACGCAAGAAAAATTAAGGATAAAGTAAAAGTTACAAGCGTAAATTGCGACCTTTTAAATAAGTTTTTCGGCGACGTTGTAAAACAATTTGAGTATAAGCAAGACGCCGACAATATTTCTTCTAGCAGTCTTCTATTAGAAGGCGACGCAACAAGCATTAGTAAAATTGAGTGTTTCTACGAATGTCCTTACAAACACTATTTAAGATACGGACTTAGACTTGCCCCACGTGAGGTGGCCGAACTTGACCCAAGATTGTTTGGTATTATTCTTCACGCTGTGTTAGAGCAGTATGTAAGCAAGTTTGATAGGGCAGAGAGCGAGCAACAAACAATAGCCAAGACAAATAACATCTTTAAAAGCATAATGTCGCAAGACTTTTATTCCAGTATTACGCAGGATAGCGTCAACTCCGCAACGATTAGACTGTTGCAGAAAGAGTGTTGTAATCTTGCGCTACAAATTAAAGGATATTTTTTAAATAGCAACTTTGTCAATTATGGCGCAGAGGTTGGTTTTGGCGTTAAGAACGGTATTTTTGAAGCCTTAAAAGTCGAAGGGACAGATATTAAACTTAAAGGCGTTGTGGATAGAATTGACGTTTACAAGAATTATTTTGTGTGTATCGACTACAAGAGCAGTTTTGCTAGCGCAAATTATAAAGAGAGCTTGCTCTATATGGGGCGAAAACTTCAACTACTTATATATCTTATCGCAGTCAAAGATAAGCTTTATCCCGATATGACAATGATTCCGCTAGGCTTTTATTATCTACCTTTAAGCGACCGATTTACTAGTCAAGACAAGAAGGAAAGAGAGTTTTCCTTTGTTGGTAGAAGTATTGACGACTTTGACGGCTTAACCAACCTAGATACTAGGCTACTTAACGGCAAATCAAAATTGTTATCGGTTGGACTAAAAAATAACGAGCTGACCAAGTCGCCTAATTCAAGTAGTTTAATCACAACCAATCAATTAAACAGTCAAATGTCTTACGCAATATACTGTATCAAGCAAGCCGAACGACTGCTCAAATGCGGATATATCAAGCAAGCCCCAATTACAAGCAGAGAGCAAGATTGCAAGGGTTGTGATTTTGTTGATATTTGCAAAGCAAGCGACCTTGCAAATAATTGTATGCGTAAAGATTACACGTCAATCAAGCCCGCCGATATTGAAAAAATTATGCAAAAGGGGGAACAATAATGACGCCATTTACCCCAAAGGGAAATCAAAAAGAGGCAATAGAGAACCCTTCTTTTAGGCTACTTGTTTCGGCTTCGGCAGGCACAGGCAAGACAAGCGTAATGATTGAAAGGCTAGTTCAACAAATTCTTTCAAGAGCGGTTACGGTTGAACAAATACTTGTTGTAACTTTTACCAACCTTGCTTCCTGCGAAATGAAACAACGGTTAAATAAGGCGCTTGCAAATTATGCAAGTCAAGACTATATTAAGGCTCAATGCGAAAAGATAGATTTATCTAGTATTTCTACCTTGCATAGTTTTTGTCTAGAAACGTTGCGAACGTATTTCTATGTTGTAGATATAGACCCCAACTTTAATTTAGTCGACCCCATGCTTGCAAATTCCTATAAAGATAAGGTTTTTGACGAAGTGCTTAAAGAGTATAATAAGGCTCATAACGAAGACTTTTATAGATTATGTCAAATTTACAATCTTTCTCGTGGCAACAAGGCGTTTAAAGAGGAAATTTACAAATTATATGAGTTTTCAAGGTGCTTGCCCGACTTCAATAAGTGGTTTGAAGATACTTTGAAAAATTACGAGTCGGCAAACAGTCAATTCTTACAAGTTCTTCACGACGATTTTGTCACAACAAGTCAAGATTATAGCCGTACTTTTTATGATTTTGCAATCAAAGCCAAGCATTTAGGCGCAACTAAACTTGCAAGCCACTGCGAATACCTATCTAGCTATTTTGCAGTCGCCCCAAGCCAAAGTTTTGACATATTGCTTACAAACTTTTTCCAAAGGGAGAAGATGCAAACTTTTTCGGCAAGTTGCAAACAGTACGATACGGCTTTTCATATTAGTCAAGGGGAATTTGAAGAATTTGTTGAAATTATTAAAGATACGCTCGATAGCGCAAAAAAGAATATTATTGAAAAATATACTAAATTAGACGGTTTAAAGCCCAGCGAGCAACTCAAAACTGCGTCGCAGTCTTTGCCAATTCTTAGACAACTTGCCAGTTATATCACTTCTTTTAACGACGCATACTACGTGTACAAGAAAGAAAGGGCGCTACTTGACTTTGCCGACCTAGAACATCTAACGCTTAACGTGCTTGATAACGACCAAGCAAGAGCCGAACTTTCGGCAAGGTACAAGCAAGTCTATGTTGACGAATATCAAGATATCAATAGCGTTCAAGAGGAGATTATTTCTCGTTTAAGTCAATGTTCTAGCTTATTTATGGTTGGCGACGTTAAACAATCTATCTATGGTTTTCGTCAATGCGACCCCAATATTTTCTTAGATAAGAAGCAAAGTTTTGTAAACCAAGCTTCTTCAAGCGTAGTTGAACTTAACGATAATTTTAGAGCCGACAACCGTATTTTAGAAGAAGTCAACAAAGTTTTTAATTATTGTATGACGGCAAACTTTGGCAAGGTAGACTATTTAAATACGGCAAATTTGCATAGCGAGAAATTATTATTTAACCCTTCAACGCCCTTTTCTATCGTTAGGGTCGAAGAAGACGACGACAAACCCGAAGTTGTCGCCCCCTACGATATTACCGATATATCAAATTATGTCGAGGGCGAAGACAACAACGAGGCTAAGACCATCGTTTCCCTAGTTAAGAGCCTTGTAGGTTCGATTAGAGAGTTTGAAGAAGACGGCAATAGAATTCGTCGAGCCGTAACATATAACGACATTACTATTTTATGCAGAACAGGCAAACATCAAAGCAAATCAATTTATCTTGCGCTTAAACAAGAGAATATTCCCGTAGTCACCACGCTAGCCGACAAGTATTCCGGCAAAGAGTGCGCCGACCTAATTAATTTTTTAAGAATGTTAGACAACCCCTATAACGATATCTATTTTGCGGGCGTAGCGTTATCTTGTTTTGGCGGTTTTACGCAGGACGATTTAAGTTTGATTAAACATAGCGTCCCTTGTCGCAGTTGGTTTGACGCTTTTGTAGCTTTTGGCGGTAAAGACACCGAGAAATTTAACTTTTTGCTAGGACAAGTTCAAACGACAAACAAAGATAATTTTGAGCAAACAAAGGTATTTCAAGAAATCAATCAAATTGACATAGACGACATCTTGTCAAACCAAGCAGTTAGCGATACTACGCAAGTTACGCAAAATATTAATCAACAGTCAATACAAATAGAGGAATTAGGCAAGGCAGACAAAGAGCGTTTAACCGACAAGGTTTGTTGTTTTTTAGGTCTGATTAACGATTACTTACTTGCAAGCTATACCCTTTCGGTAGACGCTTTACTTCAACGGCTAACTCTACAATTCTACTACAATCTTCACGTGTTGTCGCTACCTAACGGGCAGTCAAGACTTGTTAACTTTCAAAATTTTCTTCAAGAAATTTACGGCAAGAGTTATTCGCAAAGCGTTAGCAAATATTTACAATACATAGATTTGTACGACGAACAAGAGTCTAGTGGCGACGTAACGGCTAGTCAAGGCGTCTTTATGACCACAATTCATAAGAGCAAGGGGCTAGAATTTCCCATTGTAATAGGAGCGAATATTTCTGGCGAATTTATAAACGACAAGTCTAAGGTAAGCGTAGACAAACGCTTAGGCTTTGCTATGGAGAATTACGACTTTGAGAATATGACTTCTTCGCCCTCTCTAACTATGTTTGCGACAAGAATGTTTGCAAGTTTTACAAGTAAAGAAGAAGAACTTAGACTTCTTTACGTGCTTATGACAAGGGCAAAGAACCAACTTATTCTTGTAGTAAACGTAAAAAAAGATAGGCAAATAGTCAACGCTCGTCTTGCGACTAGTATTAAAGATTTTGTTCTTTACGGCGCAAAAAAAGCTAACATTCCAATCGTTTCTAATCTAAATAATTTAAGTAAAGGTGTCTATTGCCAAGATTTGCCTACGCAAAATACTAACGAACAACAATTTCTAGCCGACATAAATTATGTTTACCCTTTTAAAAAGAATTTGTCAATGCCACTTAAAGTAACGGCAAGCGGTATTAAGTGGGACGAGGACGAAACAATTCCGTATACATTTGACTTGTCAAACGGCGAAGAAGTCAAGGAACAATCTTTAAACGACATCATAGCGTCTACTAATAAGACGTATTTTGAGTTAGAGCAACTCGGTCTTAGAGTAAGTTCGGGTAATTTAGCAGTAACAAATGCCGACCATATAAGTAGTTTTACGCCTATTGACAATACGACGTTGAGTAACGCTACAATTTTAAACGGCAATACGGCTCAAAAGCAACCGCAATTAGAAGAACTCGATACGGTTTCGGCAAGTCTACTAGGTACGGCTTACCACAAGGTTTTTGAACGTTTGCAACTTGACAGCTCTATTCAACAAGTAAATCAAGTAGTTCAAACATTGATTAGCGAGAATGTAATTTTACAACAAGTTGGAGATATTCTCGACCAAGCTCAAATTGCAAAATGTAGCTCAAACCCGCAGTTGAAAACTTTATGTTTAGGGCAAATATATCACGAAGCGCCCTTTTTAGCTAGCTTGCCGTATTCTAAAATATTTCCAACAAGCGATATTACTGACAACGTTACTTTGCAAGGTATTATTGACTTGCTTATTATAAACGGTCGACAAATTAACATAATAGATTTCAAATACGCAAGTAGAAGAGACAAGCTAAGAGAGCGCTATTTAGCGCAAATGACAGCCTATACGCTAGCGGTAAAACAAATATTTGCAAGCGACAACGTTTCTAGCTATATTATGTCAATAAAGGATAATTTAATTATTAAGGTGAACTAATGAACATCAATTACAATTTTAACAGCTTAACAAATCAGCCTTTGCCCGAATTAGACGGTAGGGAAGTTTTAAGTAATCTTACTCCTAACCAAGTTAAGAGTAACAAAGCTACGCCCCTACTTAATTCTTCGGGAGAGCTTACTTGCCCTTCGTTTGCTACAAGCGACCTTTTTATTTATAACCGTCAATATATCAAGCATAAGAGCAAACTTAAAGAGTGGGAGTTTTACCAAGTTTTTAACCAAAAATATTGTCTACAAGTTACCTACGGTCACGTAACTTACGCAGGCAACGCTTGTTTTACGCTAATCGACCTACAAACCGGCATTCGACACGTAACAAGCGTGTTTAGACTATTTTGTTCTCGTGGTATGGCGCTACCTACTACAAGCGGTCATATTCATAATTTACAATTTTACAATAAAAAACTTAGTTTATTTATCTCTAATGCAAAAGATAGTCGTTCGATTACTTGTAGCGACAGTTCGAACGCAACAGCCGAATTTGTTCTTAATAATTCTGGCGACGCTATGTGTTACTGTATTCCGTTTAAGAAAAAATTATTTTATTATAACTATAAGCGTCTTTTTGATATTAAGTCAATAAAAGTTAGTTTAGAGGGCAAAGATATTGATTTTAGTCAAGCTATCGCCTTAGTAGATAGCGGTAGAGGTTGTTGGCCTTATCGTCACGAATGGTTGTGGGGTATGGCAAGCGGTAAGAGTGGCGAACAGACAATAGGGCTTAATATAGGTTACGGCAATAGCGACTTAGGTCAAACTAACGAGAATATGTTATTTGTTGACGGAGTTGCTCACAAATTAGGCGGTATTACCATTACTCACGAGCTTGATTATAATAAAGACTGGCAAATTACAAGTTACGACGACTCGGTTTCGCTTATATTTAAACCTTTTTTTGACAACGCAACCCAAACAAATTTGCTTGTAGTTCACAATAGATGCCACCAAGTTTTTGGACATTACTTCGGGCGAATTGTAGTAGACGGTTTAGTCGTTCAACTCAATAATGTTTTAGGTTTTTGCGAACACGCAAACAATCGTTGGTAAATTAGCTAGTTAAGGTATTTAAGTTGCTTTAAGGCTGAATAAGTCAAACGAAAACTTGTGGCAAAATAGTTTAAGTTTGTCTTAAAACAAACAAATAATATTTTTATAAGTTTAATTAACCTCGAACAAGGCAAGACTTAACAAACGAGGTTATTTTTATGAAATATGTAGAATTAGTTTTTCAATTTTTAACAAATTACAAGATATTTATGTACTTGTTTAGTTTTTGTTTGTGTCTAATTTTTTTAGTGGTCAACCGCATTTTTAACGCATATAGGCAAGACCTAATTAAACTTAAAAAGGCCGATAAGGTTTTGGGCAAGCAAGAAGATTTTAATACTTTTGCCGTAACGCTACCCTTAGTTTATCAATATCAACTGCAATATTTTTTGCATAGCAAGGTTAAGGCGAGTCAAGCCATTGTTTTTGTCACTCACAAAAAGCGTACGCTGTTCGCTCTTTTGCCTACTATTTCGACCCTAGTTTGTATGATTTACGCCGTTCTTTCGGTATATTGCGTCAAAGATGCGATGCCAAATATGTTGTCGTCGGTTTGTTTAGCTCTAACGCTAATTGTGTTTGCGCAGTCGTTAGCTAGACGCCACTTAGTCTACGAAGGCAAGACCAATACAGAACTGCAAACTCTGCTTATTAAAATGGACTTAATTTTAGATAAAGACGCTTTAAAAGAAGATAAAGTTCAACTTAACCATATTACCGAAAAAATTAAATTTCTAATCGATAGGGGCGTGCCGGAACAAATAGCCGATAAAATTTCCCAAGTTTTGCAACAAGACCTTGTTAGCGACCGCACCGTTGCAAGTCAACGCAAACTAAACTGCGCCTTAAATAGTCTGCTTTGCTACGTATCTAAGCAAGACAAACAACTTAACTAAGATTTTTTTAAACCGCTTAGTAATCTTACTAAGCGGTTTTTTCGTTACCGGTTACTAACGCTACGCCATTTATATTTATTAGCGTATAGCGTTTTTACTTTTTTTAACTCTCGTTTCCTATTAATCTAGTCTTTTTGGGCTAAACACGCTAGCTAGACTGTGGGCTTTTCCCAATAAATCGTCTTCGATTATTTCAATTCCGCCAATCGCATTGACTATTCCGTTTGCGCCCGAGCTGAGTAGATAATACTCGTTTTCCTGCGCCTTGCCGATTAAACCAAGATTATTTTTAGTCGAGCCAAATAGCCCGCAAAACTTGCAATCGACCTTAATTTGCTTGTCATAGTCGGGTAGCATTTTTCTAAGTGTGTTTTCTAACTTTTGATATTTTTGTTCCGCCTTTTTAACGTCGAATTTGTCATAGTAAAGGGTGTCTTCACCGCCGAAAATAAGCTTATTATCGGGCAGTATTCTTAAATAATGGTAGGGGTCAAGGCAATCTTGCACAAGGGCGCTATCTCTCCAAGCTAGATTACTAATTTTTTGGGTAGTAATAGTGTAGCTGATATAGCGTTTACACAAGTCTTTTTTTGTAAAACTTTGCCAGTTGAAGCCTGTCGCATAGATAATATTTTTGCAGGTAATTTTTTGTCCGTAGCTAGTGTGAGCTACAAGCGTGTCTTTATGTTCGACGCAAACAATCTCGGTGTTTTGGAATATCTTGTTTTGGTTATGCGAATTATCTAGCATAAGTTTAGTAAATAGATAAGGGTTAAGTTCTGCTCCGCCGTCACTGCAATATAATCCGCTAGTTAGTTTGAAAGGGAATGTATTGCTAGCTTTGTCGATATATTCGGCTGAAAAACCATTAGAAATACGAAAGTCGTATTCCTTTTTAATCTTTGCCGTATCAATTAATCTAGTTGAGTATAATAAGGAAGGGCGTTTTGAGTACAAACAAGAGTTGCCAAGTTTTGATACCAAGCTATCAAGTTTTTTAAGAGCGTCTAATCCAAAAGAATAAATTTTGCAAATTTCTTGCTCGTTAAGTTCGCCGTTTAGCTCGCTTGCAAAGTCGTCTAATTGATATTCTAGTAGAGCGGTTGCGCACGAAGTACAATTTTTTCCAAATAAAGATTTGTCGACAAGCGCAGTGTCATATTTTTGCGACAAGTAGTAATTTGCAATAGCGCCGTCAATTCCTCCTCCCACAATTAAGATGTCGCAACTAATATTTTTATCAAGATATTTGTAAGGTTTTATTTTAGATTTACATAAACTAAAATAAGGGTTTCCCATAACTATTTGCATATTTATATTCTCCTAATCTTTTGTGATTAGTATTTGTTTGTATTTAATATTTATGTTACCGCAAGAATAAAAAAGATAAAATAATAGTATTGTAAGCATTTTGGGGTTGCAATGTTGGTTGCGTTGTGGTAATATTTAGTTGATAAATTAAGTTTGTCGTATTATAAATTTTAGGAGGAATAATATGGATAGCCTTTCACGTGCCAAGCAGATTAGAGAGCTTTTGCTTAGGTGCATTAACAGCATAGGTAGCGGTCACGTAGGCGGTTGTTTATCAATCGCAGATATTCTTGCCGTTCTCTATACAAATCACATAAGAGTCAACCCCAAAGAACCGCTTATGGAAGGTAGGGACCGCATAGTGTTATCAAAAGGACACGCAGGTCCAGCGCTATACGCCACCCTTTGCGCATTTGGTTTTTTTGGTCAAGACGAACTTCTAACTCTTAATAGACTAGGCACAAGTTTACCTAGCCATTGTAACAGCAACTTAACTAAGGGCGTTGATATGACCGCCGGCAGTTTAGGTCAAGGTATTAGCGGTGGAGTTGGGCTAGCGCTTGCAAGCAAGATGTCTAACGACGACGCAAGAATTTACGCCATTGTAGGCGACGGCGAATGTCAAGAAGGCCAAGTGTGGGAAGCCGCAATGTTTGCAGGCAATCACAAGTTAGATAACTTAACCGTATTTGTAGACAATAACGGTATGCAAATTGACGACGTAACCGACAAAGTAAACAAGGTCGAAGATTTAGTCGCAAAGTGGAGCTCGTTTGGTTTTAAGGCTATTCGTATTGACGGTCACAATCACAAACAAATAGACGACGCAATTATTCTGGCTAAAAATACTAAAAATGTTCCAACCGCAATTATTGCCGACACAATTAAAGGCAAGGGCGTTAGTTTTTATGAGGCTATGGGAATTTCTAACCACAGCACTTCGGTCAGCGACGAGCAGTTAGCAAAAGCGCTTGCCGAATTAGAGTAGGGGGGCGACAATTATGGAAATGAGAAAAGTTTACACTTCTACCTTAGCTAAATTAATGGAGAAGAACGACAAGATAGTTATTTTAGATGCCGACCTTGCAAAAGCCTGCGGAACAAATGCGCTTTACAAGCAATTTCCAAATCGTTGCGTAGACATAGGCATAGCCGAAGCAAATATGGTTTCAATCGCAGTTGGACTTGCGCACTACGGATATATTCCTTTTGTGCATAGTTTTGCGCCCTTTGTAGCCCGTAGAGCGTTTGACCAAATAGCCGTAGGTTGCGGTTACGGACAAATGCCAGTAGTAATAGTCGGCACAGACCCCGGGGTATGCGCTACCTTAAATGGCGGAACTCACATGTGTTTTGAAGATATTTCGGCATTACGTAGCGTACCCAATATGCTTATATTCGAGCCTTGCGACAACGCTCAACTTGAACAAGCCTTGCCTCAAATAATTGAACGCAAAGCTCCTAGCTATCTAAGGCTAATGCGTAAAGAAGATTATAATATTTTTCCGCAAGATTATAAATTCGACTTATATACTGCCGATAGGTTAAGAGAAGGCAAAGATTTAACCATAGTAGTTTCGGGCTTTTTAACCAAAGATTGTATAACTGTCGCCGACAAGTTGTCTAGTCAAGGCATAAGCGTAGATTTAATCAACGTTCATACAATTAAACCTCTTGACCAACAGACAATTATTAATTCGGCAAAAAAGACTAATAGAGTTTTGGTAGTTGAGAATGCTTCAATGTATGGCGGACTTTTTGGCGCAGTTGCCGAAACACTATCTCTTGCCTACCCGACTAAGTGCGCTCAAATTGCAATTCTTGACCGTATCGGGCAAGTAGGACAGCTTGACGAACTTAGAAAAGATTATGGCTTAACCGAGCAAGATATTTTCGACAAGGCAAAAAGTTTATTATAAATATTGTAATAGAGGTTGTAGAAGCTAGCCTTGTTTAGCGTAATAAATTATAGCTTGCTTGGCGTAATAATTTTGTATTTAAATTAATTAAGACGGTAGAAAATTTCTACCGTCTTTTTGTGTATTAACTTAATAAGTTAGTTAAATAAAGTTAATTTAATATATTGATTATAGTTAAATTATTTAGTCTAGTTTGGTCGCTAGCCCATTTTTGATTACAAACCTCGACGAATTAATATGTTTAGTAAGCATTTTGTCAACCTTTGTGCCGGTTAAAATTATTTGAACTTTGTCGTTATAACTTAGCAAGGCTTTCTGTCTTGTTCTATCTAACTCGCTCAACACGTCGTCAAGCAGTAGTATAGGGTAGTCTTTGGTAATATCATAGAATAGTTGTAGTTCGGCAAGTTTAAGAGAAAGGGCTGTTGTTCGCTGTTGACCTTGACTACCAAAAACTCTTATGTCTGCGTCGTCTACGCAAAACTTTATATCGTCCCTTTGGCAACCTGTTGTGGTAAATCTTTGGGCAAAATCTTTTTCTACCGAAGCGGTTAACTTTGCAAGATAGTTAGCGGTTATTTCTTCTACCGTATCTCCGTCTACGCTAGGGATATAGGTCATATTTAGTTTTTCTTTTTGGGTGAGAAATTTGTGAGTGTCTAAGACAATCTCGGCAAGCCTAGTACAGAATAGTTTTCTTTGGTAGGTGAGCAAACCGCCCTCTTTGGCAAGTTGAGCGTCCCAAATTGATAAGGAATCTTTAAGAGTTGTAATATTATTAGATTTTTTGAGTAAATTATTACGTTGAACTAATATTCGGTTAAACCTAACAAGGGCGTGATAGTACTGCTTGTTGAGCTGACACAAGTCAATGTCAAGAAATCGTCTGCGTTGGCTGGGCGAGAGGGTAATGACGCTTATCTCGTCGGGAGAAAAATATATGCAGTTGAGATAACCAAGCAATTCGCCAATGCGAGCAAGGGGCAGAGTATTTATACTTGCGACCTTCTTATCTTTACTAATCGCTATTGATATATCTCGTGTTCCGCTGATGCTTGCGTAGCCTAGTTTGACGTAACAACTGTCGCAACCAATACGAATTAAGTCTTTGTCACGCTCGGTTCTAACGCTTTTTCCCAAACAGCAAAGGTAGGCGCTTTCAAGTAAATTTGTCTTGCCCTGCGCATTATCGCCGTAAAATATGTTTAGACCTTGACTAAGTTCAAGCGTTTGACTAGCCAAATTTCTAAAATTATTAACATATAAGTTGTTAATTTCCATTTAAGAATTATACATTATTATGTTTGCAAAGTCAATATTTATAGCGTTTTAATAATTCTCTTAATATTATAAACGTTCTATAAAATAAATAGTTGTTACAATTTTGTTAAAAATTTAGAAATTTTTGTTTATAAATATATGCAAAAAATGCTAGATTTAAAGGTGATTAAATAACAAAATGCAATAAATTAACAGTTTATAGGTAAAGAAAATAACAAAAATTAAGTAATTAGCTAACTTACAAAAATTAAAAAACTGCGTTTACAAGAGTAGAAACTTTGCCCTTAAACCCTAAGTACTTTTAGCGTAGATTTACTCGTGTAGAATAAAACTCGGCGTGTGGGGCAAATAAACGGCTTAAATAGGCATAATTAAACAAATATCTTAAAAATTGTGGTAAATTTAAGTGCAAAAGCTACAATTTCGTGGTATAATAAACAAGTATAAATTCAGCAAAAAGGAGCGACAAAATATGGGTAAAATTGATTATGGCGAGAGTGAAATTCAAGTTCTTGAAGGGCTAGACCCCGTCCGCAAAAGACCGGGTATGTATATAGGTTCAACCGACATCAAGGGGCTACATCACCTTGTAACCGAGATAGTTGACAACTCAATCGACGAAGCGCTTGCAGGGTATTGTAACCACATTACGATTACAATCAATGCCGACGGTTCGCTAACCGTAGTCGACAACGGTAGAGGTATTCCTACCGGTATGCACAAGACTGAGAAAGTTTCGGCTGTGCAAGTTTGTTTGACCAAACTTCACGCAGGCGGTAAATTTGGCGGCGGAGGTTACAAAATTTCCGGCGGTCTTCACGGCGTAGGTTTGTCGGTAGTCAACGCTTTGTCTAAGTGGTTAGTAGTCGAGGTCGACCAAGAAGGCAAGAAGTTCTATCAAAAGTACGAACGTGGTATTCCGCTTGCTCCGCTTAAAGCCATAGCCGATTCGAATATAACCGGTACGACTATTACCTTTATGCCCGACGAGCTTATTTTTGAAACTCTTGATTTTGAGTACGATAGATTAAAGGTTCGCCTTAGAGAATTAGCGTATCTTAACAAGGGCATTAAAATTGACCTTAAAGACTCACGTGATAGTAGAGAGCGTCAAGAGTCATTCTTGTTTGAAGGCGGAGTTAAAGAGTTTGTTGAGTATTTAAATAGAGCCAAAGAAACCTTGTTTGAAGAAACGCTCTATATTGATAAATCTGTAAAAGAGGGCGAGGTAGAAATTGCTCTACAATTTAACGACACTTATGTAGAAGTTATTCACGCTTATGCAAATAACATTAACACCGAAGAAGGCGGAGCGCACTTAGACGGCTTTAAAAACGCTTTGCAAAAGACTATTAACGATTATGGCAAAAAAGTAGGTATGCTCAAAGACGACGAACGTCTTTCGGGCGAAGATATTAGAGAGGGTATTACGGCTGTTATTTCTGTCAAGCTCGAAGACCCGCAATTTGAAGGTCAAACTAAGACTAAGCTAGGCAACACTTCAATGCGTGTAGCTGTAAATAGAGTGGTGACCGAAGAACTTAGCGCTTTTTTAGAAGAGAATCCTAAGCAAGCAAAAGAGCTTGTCGCTAAATGTTTGTCGGCTCAAAATGCTCGTAACGCAGCAAGAAAGGCTCGTGATATGGCTCGCAAAAGCGTTCTCGGCGGGCTAAGTTTACCGGGCAAATTGCAAGACTGTTCGGAGCGTGACCCAATCCACTGCGAAATATATCTCGTCGAGGGCGACAGCGCAGGCGGAACGGCAAAGGCAGGCAGAGACCGTCGTTTCCAAGCTATTCTTCCTCTAAGAGGCAAAATTTTAAACGTAGAAAAAGCTCGCCTAGGCAGAATTTTAGAAAATGACGAAATTCGTTCAATGATAACCGCATTTGGCTGTGGCATACAAGAAGATTTTGATATTACCAAATTAAGATATGATAAGATTATTTGTATGACAGATGCCGACGTAGACGGCTCGCATATAAGGATACTCCTACTTACTTTCTTCTTTCGCTTTATGCGACCTTTGCTTGAACAAGGTCACGTGTATATCGCTCAACCTCCGCTTTACCGCATTACTCGCAGTAAAGTTGATTATTACGCTTTTACCGACGACGAACTTAACGCTAAACTCAATCAGTTGGGGCGTAAGGGCGTAGACGTTTCTAGGTATAAGGGCTTAGGCGAAATGAACGACGACCAACTATGGCACACGACTATGAATCCCGAAAGTAGAGTTATGCTGAGGGTAACGATGGAAGACGCTTACGAAGCCGACCAAATCTTCTCGGTGCTAATGGGTGAAAATCCCGAACTTAGAAGACAATTTATTGTTGACAATGCTAAGCTAGTCGGCGAACTAGATATATAAGGGGGTTAATATGGCTAAAAAGATAGTAGTAAATTTAGATAGAGACGCATATATTGCAGCGCTAAAAAACTCTAATGTTAAAGAAGTCAATCTTGAAGGCGAGATGAAGAAATCTTTTATCGCTTATGCAATGGCGGTAAACGTTTCAAGAGCAATTCCCGACGTAAGGGACGGACTCAAACCCGTTCATAGAAGAATACTTTACGCTATGGGCGAACTTAACTTAGCTTACGACAAACCTTATAGAAAGTGCGCAAGAATTGTCGGCGACGTTTTGGGCAAGTATCATCCGCACGGAGATACCGCCGTTTACGAAGCCCTAGTAAGACTAGCGCAAGACTTCTCAATTAGATGCCCTCTTGTAGACGGGCAAGGCAATTTCGGCTCAATCGACGGAGACCCGCCGGCGGCGCAAAGGTATACCGAGGCTAAATTATCTAAAATTTCTAGCGAGATGCTTAGAGATATTGAGAAGCAAACTGTCAATTATTACCCCAACTTTGACGAAACTTTGCAACAACCCGAAGTTTTACCCAGTAGGTTTCCTAACCTACTTGTCAACGGCTCAGACGGCATAGCTGTCGGTATGGCTACAAATATTCCCCCTCACAACTTAGGCGAAGTAATCGATGGCGTAGTAGCGCAAATAGACAACCCCGATATTACAATAGACCAATTAATGCGTTATATTCCTTGTCCCGATTACCCAACGGGCGGTATTTTAATGTCACGTGGCACGGTAAGGCAAGCCTATTTAACCGGGCACGGCGGAGTAATAATAAGAGCAAAGACCGAGATTGAGGAACACTCTAACGGTCGTAGTCGCATTGTGGTAACCGAACTACCTTATCAAGTAAATAAAGAAAAATTAGTAATCGCAATCGCTAACCTTGTGCGTGACAAAAAGATTGAAGGTATCGCAGACGTAAGGGACGAGTCGGGAAGACAAGGTATGCGTATAGCTATTGATTGTAAGAAAGACGCTTCCGCCCAAGTTGTGCTTAATGCGCTCTACAAACATACTTCTCTACAAGTAAGCAATGGCATAACTTTGCTAGCGCTTGCCGACGGGCAACCAAAAATTCTCAACCTTAAAGAAATTTTATCGTATTATATAGCTCACCAAAAGGAAGTTATTACACGTAGAACGAAATTTGACCTTGAAAAAGCCGAAGAACGCTGTCACATTGTCGAAGGGTTAGTCAAGGCGCAAGCAAATATTGATAAAGTTATAAGCATAATTAAAAAGTCAATGGATAAGCAAGACGCCGCCGAGAAATTAATAAATTATTTTCAACTAACCGAGCGTCAAGCTAACGCAATTCTTGAAATGCGTCTACAACGGTTGACTAACCTAGAAGTTGAGGCTTTGCAAAACGAATTAGCATCTTTACAACAAACAATACTTGATTTAAGGGCAATTCTAGCAAGCCCGGCAAGAATAGCCAGCATTATCAAGACCGAAATTTTACAAATTAAAGAAACATATAATACCGAGCGTAAGACCGAGATTAGTATGGATATGGGCGAAATAGATATCGCCGACTTGATTGAGAAACAAGACGTAGTTATTTCAATGACTCACTTTGGATATATCAAGCGCTTGCCCACAACCGAATATCGTGTGCAACGCAAGGGCGGTAAGGGCGTTAAATCGCATAAGCCAAGAGAAGAAGACTTTGTTGAGACTATGTTTATTACTAACACTCACGACGACTTGTTATTCTTTACAAACAAAGGCAAGGTTTACTGCATTAAGGCGTACGAAGTGCCCGAGGCGGCTAAGACTGCTAGGGGTAGAGCTATTGTCAACCTACTTCAACTTGACGGCGACGAACACGTAACCGCAGTTATTCCACGCAAAGAAGATATGACCGGCAATCTTGTAATGGCAACCCGTAGCGGTATTATCAAGAAGACCGACTTAGCCGAATTTACAAGTATTCGCAAGGTCGGCAAACTTGCAATTACTCTTGTCGACGACGAACTGGTCAACGTAGCTATGTCGTCTGGATATGACGAGATTATTATGGCGTCAAGGTTTGGCAAGTGTATTAGATTTACCGAAGAAGAAGTTCGTCCAATGGGCAGAGAGGCCCAGGGCGTGCGTTCAATTAAACTTGAAGAAGGCGACTATATTGTGGCTATGGCTGTGCTTAAATACGGCTATGAAATTTTAACTGTTTCGGAGAATGGTTACGGCAAGCGTAGCGATATTGTAGATTATCGTTTGCAATCTCGGGCAGGCAAGGGCATTAAGGCAGGCGTATTTAACGATAAGACCGGCAACCTTGTTAACTTAATTTTAATTGACCCCGAAGACGATATTATGCTTATAGCCGACAACGGCACAGTTTTAAGAGTTAAGGCTCGTGAAGTTAGTAAAATCGGCAGAGATACTCTGGGCGTACGCATTATGAAGGTTAAAGATTTCAATAGCAAAGTGGTATCTGTGTCAAGCACCCCTTGCGAAGCCGACGATATAGAAGAAATGGAATAATCAATCAATAGCCAAACAAAAAGTATCAAATTCGGCTTTAATAATAAAAGTTCTATTTCAAGATAGAATTATTTAAGCGGTAAGCATAAATTTGATGCGACACTGTGGTTATTGTTTCAAGAGTATTAAATGGCAAAATTTAAGCGTTTTTAAATACTTTTTCAAGACTTAGAAAAAGTATCAAACACGGTATTTTTAAGTCGACGCAAATAAAAGAACATCAAGGAGAACATTGTTAAAAATGATTAATATTAAGCAACAACTAGCTAGTCTGGTTACAGGCTACCCGGTAGAAGAAGTCGAAGGCTTACTTAGCGACATTGAAGATAATTCGTTAGGCGACTACGCTTTGCCTTGTTTTAAGTTTGCAAAGCAACAGCGTCTTAGCCCTAACATAATCGCTCAACAAATTGCAAGTAGTATTCAACCCAATGTTTTAATTGATAAAGTTTGTTCGGTTGGCGGATATTGTAATTTTTATTTGAATAAGCAATATGTAACTACGCAAATTGTAAGTCAAGTAGTGTGTCAAAGCGATTATGGCAACAGTTCGCTCGGGCAGGGCAAGACAATTTGTATTGACTATTCTTCAATAAATATAGCTAAACCTTTTCATATCGGTCACTTAGGCACAACGGCGATAGGCAGTTGTCTTTATAAGGTCTACAAGGCGTTAGGCTACAATGTAGTGGGCATCAATCACTTAGGCGATTGGGGTACGCAATTTGGCAAATTAATCGTAGCCTACAACAAGTGGAGCGACAAAGAAACCATCTTAAAGGGCGGGCTTAGGGCTTTGCAAGATATTTATGTTCGGTTTCACGTCGAGGCTGAAAAAGACGATAGCTTAAACGACCAAGCTCGTGAGTGGTTTGCTCGAATAGAGCAAGGCGACAAGTCGGCTAACGAACTATTCAATTTTTTCAAAGATATTACGCTTTGCGAAGTTAAGAAGTTGTATCAACGACTTAACGTTACCTTTGACAGTTGGAATGGCGAGAGTTTTTACAACAACTTAATGCCCGATGCCATTAAGTTTTTAGAAGAAAAAAATATAGTAACAACTAGCGACGGAGCAAGGGTGGTAGATTTGTCAGCCTATAATATGCCCCCGTGTCTACTTGTTAAAAGCGACGGAGCGTCGTTATACGCTACTAGGGATATTACCGCTATAATGTATCGCAAGGCGACTTACGACTTCTACAAATGTTTATACGTAGTAGCCTATCAACAGAATTTGCACTTCAAGCAAGTGTTTAAGGTAATCGAACTTGCAGGTTTGCCATACGCAGACAGCCTTGTTCACGTTGCTTATGGTATGGTTTCGCTTGAAGAAGGTTCAATGTCTACTCGTAAGGGCAACACGGTTTGGCTTGAAGACGTGCTTAATAGAGCTGTTGACAAGGCAAGAAGCATTATAGAAGACAAGAACCCCGAATTGCCTAACAAGGCTGAGATAGCCGAACAAGTCGGCGTGGGAGCGGTAATTTTTTCGGCTCTTTGCAACAGCCGTATTAAAGACATAACATTTAGCTTCGACCGTGTACTTTCCTTTGAGGGCGAAACCGCCCCTTATCTACAATACACTCACGCAAGATGTTGCTCGATATTTGAGAAAGCCGGTATGTCTTATTACGCAAGATGCGCTCACGACCATTCGGTTTACGACAATGTCGAAAGCGTGGAACTAGCCAAACTTATTAATAAATTCCCCCAAGTTTTAGTCGAAGTAGGACAAAGATACGAACCGTCAATTCTTTCGTGCTATTTAATTGACTTAGCTAAAAGTTTTAACAAATATTATCTTTCGCAAAAGATGCTTTGCGAAGACTTAGGCAAACAGAACGCAAGACTTGACCTAGCTAAGAGCGTTCAAATTACGCTTAACAAGGGCTTGACTCTACTAGGCATAGCTTGCCCGACTAAAATGTAGCCAATAAGCTAAATGCAACAAATTAAGCAACAAGCAATTATTAATTGCTTGCATAACAACCATTTTTTTGATAACATACATATATGAAATTAATTTTTAATTATTTGAAACCTTTTAAGTGGAGGTTGTTCTTTACCTCCCTACTCTATGCGGTAATCACCGCCGTATCGTTAATACTGCCTTTTTTGATGTCAAAGATTGTAGATAACGGCATCGCAAAGATGGATATGCCTTATATCTATCAACAAGGCATAGCAATGCTTATAGTATCGCTTTTAGCCGTTGTCTCGGCTTTAATTAACGCCAAGCTAAACGCTCATATAGGCGCATATTTTACCGCAAATTTACGCAAAGACGTTTTTAAGAAGGTCAATTCGCTGTCTGCGGAAGAATTTGCTTCTAAGGGAACTGCCACTTTGCTTACTCGTTCAACCGAAGATATTTGGATGCTTCAAGAAGCCTCGACAAATATGGTTTACGCTATTGTAGTCGCTCCAATGATGTTTATCGGCGGTGTGGTTATGAGCTTTTTGAGCAACGTCGAACTGGCTTTAATTTTACTTGCAATTACCCCGATTATACTAACCGTAGTAGTTTTAATAGGTCGCAAGATGACCAAGCTGTGGGACAAGGCAGACGAAAGCATGGATATGCAAAGTAAAGTTATGCGTGAGAGGCTTAACGGCATAAGAGTTATTCGTTCTTTTGACAAGGAAGAGAACGAACATCAAAGAGTAGCCGGCGCAACTCGTGAGATGTCACGCAACATTATTAAGAGCAATATTTTGTCAAGCCTAATCAACCCCGTCACCCAAGTGTTATTTAACATAGTTACCGTATGTATTTTGTTTGTAGGGGCTATGAATATGGAAACAGACGCTAGCTTGACGGCTGGCAATGTAATAGCTACTATCCAATACGTATCGGTTGTAATTTTTGGTTTGCTTGCCGTAAGCTTTACGATTATGTTTTTGCCTTCGGTACTTGTTTCGGCAAAACGTGTTCAAGAAGTCTTTAATTTGAAAGGTATTGAGATGGGCGAAAGCAGTAAGGAAGTTCTTAAAGGCTCTATTAAATTTAACGACGTTGATTTCTACTACCCCGACAGCCAAGTCGCATCGCTAAGCAATATAAGTTTTGACATAGCCGAAGGCGAGATAGTCGGCATTATCGGCGGTACGGGTAGCGGAAAAACTACGCTAATGAAATTACTTCTCAATTTCTATACCCCTCAAAAAGGCGAAGTTTATCTTGGGCAAAAGAATATGAAGGAACTTAGCCGTGCTACCGTAAGGGACAATATTTCAATAGCGCTACAAAAAGCTATGATTTTTCAAGGCACAATCGCCGAGAACGTTCGTATGGGCAACGCTTCTTCAAGCGACGAATTAGTACAACAAATTTGCTCCATTGCGCAAATGAACGAGATTATTTCTATTAAAGAAGGCGGACTAGACTATACTTTAACCCAAGCCGGTTCTAACCTTTCGGGCGGACAGAAACAGCGTATAAGCATAGCTCGTTCAATTTTGAAACAAGCTTCGGTTTATGTTTTTGACGACAGTTTTTCGGCGCTTGACTTTCTAACCGAGAGCAAACTAAGAAAAAGTCTAAACAAATATTTAGATGGCAAAACTCAAATTATCATAACTCAACGTGCGGCGACGGCTATGCGTTGCGACAAGATAATTGTGCTTGACCAAGGCGTGATGGTAGGTTGTGGCAATCATAAAGCTTTACTCAAAGACTGCGAGATTTATAAAGAGATTTACAAATCTCAATTAGGAGGGAAAAATGAGTAATACTACCGAAAATGTAAAAGATACTACAAAAGATATATTTAAAGAGAAACGTAGCAAGTTGCTACTCCGTATGATGCGTCACGCTAAACCAATTTTAGGGTGGTTGCTTTGTTCTGGTTTAATTTCGATAATTTCAGTTACACTAGGCATAATTGCGCCGTTGTTTACAAGAAATATTACCGACCAAATATTCTCGTTTTGGGCAGACCAAGTTCCTTTTAACTGGCAAGCTATGACGGCAAATTGTCTATATTTAGCTACGGTATATATTTTTAGTAACTTAGCAGGCGTTGCCAATATGTTTATTATGAACAACGTAGTTAGCCGTTTTTATACTTGCGGAATAAGAATAGAGATATCGGCTAAGATTAAGCGTTTGCCTATTAGTTATATCGACCAAACCCCTAACGGCGAGATACTTTCTCGTCTAACAAGCGACGTAAGCCACATGGGTAGCACGGTTCACGCCGTAATCAATCTAGTAATTCAAGGCGTTATTCAAATAGTCGGCATAGCTATAATGATGTTTAGCATTAACTATATTTTAGCGCTTGTAGTTATGGCAATCGTACCGATATCGCTTGTAATTTCTTCAATTCTTGTCAACCGTAGCGAAAAGATGTATGGTAAAGTAAGAAAGACGTGGGGCAAACTCCACGCATTTATCGAAGAAGATTATACGGGCTTTGACACAATTAAAGCGTACAACTTAGAGGAAAGTCAGTTTAACAAGTTGTCTACAAATTGTAATATTATGCGTGACGATATGAAGACTGCAAATATTATTTCTTCAAGAGTTCAACCGATAATAGGCTTTACTAATAACATCGCCTTTGTAATCATTTGCGTTTTAGGCGGATATCTTGCGATTAACAAACAAATATCAGTCGGCGAAGTGGTCGCTATAATCGCTTACGCTAAATTATTCGCTTCTCCCCTAGAAAGTTTAGCGCAGAGCGTAAATATGCTACAACAGTCGTTTGCCTCGGCAAGGCGTGTCTACGACCTACTTGACCGAACCGAAATGGACGCTCCAACTAGCCAAGCCGTACCTAGCGGAAAGGGCGCAGTAGAATTTAAAAACGTATGTTTTTCTTACGACAAAACTAAGCCACTTTTAACTAACCTTAATTTGTCGGTTAAGCCCGGACAAAAAGTAGCCATAGTAGGGCCTACCGGCGGAGGAAAAACTACAATAGTCAATTTGTTAATGCGTTTCTATGATTGCGACAGCGGTCAAATATTAATTGACGGGGTAGATACTCGAACAATTAGTAGGGAACAAGTTCGCCAACTTTTTGCAATGGTGCTACAAGATACCTGGTTATACAGCGGTACAATTTATGACAACATCGCTTACGCTAATACAAAAGCTACTCGTGAAGAAGTAATTAAGGCTGCCGGTTGCGCCCACATAGACCACTTTATCGATACGCTTCCGCAAGGTTACGACACATTGATAAATGAAGAAAGCACAAATATTTCTTCGGGGCAAAAGCAACTGCTTACAATAGCTAGGGCATATCTTGCCGACCGCAAGATGTTAATTCTTGACGAAGCTACAAGCAACGTCGACACACGCACAGAACTACTTATTCAACAAACTATGGACAATCTCAGTAATGGAAAGACAAGTTTTGTAATAGCGCACCGTCTAAGCACGATTGTTGACGCCGACATTATTTTAGTAGTCAACAACGGGCAAATTGTAGAAACAGGCACGCACGACGAACTAATGGAAAAGAATGGCTTTTATAGCGAGATTTACAACAGCCAATATGATTTGTTGAAGTAACTATTTTGTAATTTTATAAATTGTTAAGACGAATTTATTAATTTTTAAATTCGTCTTTATTTTTTATCTTTTTTGTGGTAAACTAATCAATACGAGGTATAAATGATTAAAGAAGTATTAAATAACCATAATTTTAAGTTTAACAAACAGTTCGGGCAGAATTTCATAACCGACACTAATTTGCTTGACGCTATCGCTTGCGACGCTAAGTTAAGTTGCGACGACACTTGTTTAGAAATAGGCGCAGGCGCAGGCACGCTCACTAACGTACTTGCAGGCAAATGCAAGAGGGTTATTTCTTACGAAATTGACAGAAATTTAAAGCCGATATTGCTTGAAACGGTGACTTGCCCAAATGTTGAGTTTGAGTTTTTAGATATTATGAAACAACCAATTTCGGCGCTCGACCAGAAGATAGGTTGCCCGTATAGGGTAGTTGCCAACTTGCCATATTATCTAACAAGTCCGCTAATTACAAGTTTTATCGAACAATCTAAGCTCGCTAAGTCGCTTACCGTAATGGTTCAACAAGAAGTCGCCGATAGATTAACGGCTATAAACGATACTAAACAATACGGCGCTTTAACGGTGTGCGTTCAGTCGGTAGCCGACGTAAGTTTAACTAGACGAGTTTCACGCAATATGTTTTTTCCTTCGCCTAACGTAGATAGCGCAGTAGTCAACATTACAATTAATAGAGATAAATTTAGTATACTCGATTTACAGTTGTTTAAAAAGGTCTACAAGTCGGCTTTTGCAATGAGAAGAAAGACGCTTGAAAATAATCTTGCGTTAAGCTTTAAACTTAGCAAAGACATTTGCCAACAGTTATTTGTCAAGTTAGGGCTAAATCCTTTGGTGAGGGGCGAGGTGTTGAGCATAGCTCAGCTTGTAGAATTATCCAATTTGATATTTAAACTATAAATATTTATGCAAACTACTATTAATTAGTCTAATAGTTTGCTATAATTAAATTAAACATTAATATATACGGAGGTAAAAATATGAGCGAAGCAGTACTAGAACAAGACTTAGGCGAAATTGAAGTCACTCGTCGAAAAACCTTTAACCGAAACAAATGGTTGTTTTCAATCGGTGGTATCGGCAGAGATATGGCCTATACTTTAATTGCGAGCTTTTTGCTTGCATACATACAGTTTGGTATTCCTTTAACGCTTGCGCAATTTACCACAATTAGCCTTGCAATAGGCGTTGGCGGTAGAGTTTGGGACGCAATCAACGACCCGATGATGGGCGCAATTATCGAAGGCACGCACATGAAATGGGGTAAGTTTAAGCCTTGGATATTAATCGGCGCAGTATCTTGCGGTTTAGTTATTATTTTAATGTTTAACGTTCAATCGCTTACCGGGTGGAGTTTTGTAGCCTTTATGATATTTGCGTATTTATTGTGGGAGTCTACTTTTACAATGAACGACATAGGCTACTGGGCAATGCTACCTAGCTTATCTAGCGTCAACAAGGAACGTAACAACGTAACTACTCTTACCGTACTTTTTGCAGGTTTGGGCGCAATCATAGCGCAAGGGCTTATACCTACGCTTGCAACCGGCAACGTACTTAAAGCTTACGGCGTATTGTCGATAGTAGTCGCCGTCGCCTTTATAGGTTTTCAAATTATGACGGCGTTTGGCGTAAAAGAACAACCTCGTCCCGAGGGGCTTAAACAAGAAAAAGTTTCTCTCAAAAAGATGTGGCAAGTTATCAAGAAGAACGACCAAATTCTTTGGATGACGCTGTCAATGTTGTTCTACAACATCGGTTCGGCTCTACTTGTAGCGCTTGCGCTCAACCTTCTTTATTTAGAGGTTGGTTACGCAGGTGCAAACTATTTTATAATAGTAGCAGTTTATGGCGTAACAAGCGTAGTAATCAACATTATCTATCCTTTGCTCGCTAACCGAATAGGCAGAAAGAAGATACAATTTTTAAGTATAATGGTAGCCATAATCGGTTATATCGCAATAGGTTGTATGGGCTGGGGCGGTTCGTTTAACATAATTGCGTTAGGCGCAATTTGCGTGTTAATTTCAGCCGGTCAATCGTTATTTTACATGTCAAGCATAATTAATATGACTAACTGCGTAGAGTATAACGACTACATTTCGGGCGAACGCAACGAAGCCGTAGTGTCGACTTTGCGTCCATTTATGGCTAAATTTGCAAGCGCTTTACAATTTGGTATTACCACGCTTGCCTTAATTATTAGCGGTATATTTATTCTTTCTCAATCAATCTCAATGGTTGAAACGCAGAAGAATATGTTTGGCAAGATGGACTTAATTAATCAAACCAAATATATTGAGATTACGCAAGATTATCTCGACGACTTGAAAGCTCTCGAAGAAGGTTCAACCGAATATAATAATATGGTTATTACCATAAACGAGAGAATTCTTGCCGACAAACTTATGAGCACGACTCAACTTGACGCTAACTATATCAATGTCGTAGGCGACGCAATTATAATTAGACATACTTATAATGTAAAGGGCGAGGAGCTTAAAGGCGACAACAATTTAGTAGCGTTAGGCAGGCTTAAAGATTTAACCGACGAACAGCTCGAAGAACGCCCAACAGGCGACAATTATTTTGTCTACGAACTTAGCGTTGGCGATTATATGAAGGACAATGTGTTAATAATGGAAGGCACAGCCGACATTCACTTTAAAGACAAGGGCAGTTTGACTACACGAATAGTTTTGCGTTTGTTTGTAAGCATAGTTCCCGTACTTTTCTTACTTATAGCTTGGATAATACAGAGCAAGAAATTTATAATCGACGAACCTTATTATGACAAGATGTTAGTTGAAATTAATAGAAGACAAGCAGAACTTACTTCAAGCGAACAAGAAGTCGCAAACCAAGAAGTAGTAGAAGAACAACCTAATCCTAAGGAATAAATAATATTTATTTAAATCTACATTAATTTTTAGCGGAGAAATTTTTAAGTTTCTCCGCTAATTTTTTTTATAACGCCTTGTTTATATTGTCGTATAGGTTAGTTTTGATGTGGTTTATTTTTGCTTAAACCTTACGCCTCTTAGCCAACTTTTTAATGTATATTTTATCTAAGCAAGACCTACTTTACAAATTTATTATTTTAACACAATAGAACTAATCAACTTTATTTATAATGATTTAAGTATTTCTTCCCTTTGTCGTTCATAGTCGGGGCTATCTTTATTTGACAATAATTCTACTATTTTTTGTTGTTTTTCTCGGTTGAGTTTAAATTTGCTAGCTATAATTATTCCAAAGATAATTATAATTAGCGGAATTATTACAATGGTAAGTAGTAGAGCAACTTGCGCCGAATGTTGTTGAATCAAGGGGCTAAGCTGTACGTTTCCGCCAGAAATTATCACACGGAAATTGTCAAGCGCCATACCTAGTTTTTCTACCGCAAGAAGGTCGTTTGTAAGGTAGCTATTGTACTCTGCAAGCGTTACGTATTGCGTCGGCGTATATTTACATAGTCCAAGCGCAATAGGCGGTAGAGCTAGCCCAAGCGCCTGCGCAACGGTATTGAGAAAGTTTGTAAGCCCCGAGAAACTCCCCTCGGTGCGCTTACCAAAACATAATTCGCCTACGTTGCACACGTCGCCGAAAGAAGAATGAGGCACAAATACGCAAGCGCCCAGCCCATAACCAATGCAAAATGCAAGTATCATAATGACTAAGTCGCTTGCGCCCGACACGCTGGTAAAGTGGTAATTAATGCCACCGCTATTGTTTATTGTTTGCGTAACCGTAGGGGCAAGACTTTCAGTAGGCAGTAATAGTAGCGACAACGTAAAGGTCGCCCAAATAATCGCACCAACTATATAAGTCGTTCTCTTGCCAAATCTCTTAATTAACATAAGGTTAACGGGTAAAGCGATTATTTGCGATAGAAACATTATAACCGCCGAAATTGTTGCGATAGGGAATCTACTTGCCGTATCTAATGCGCCAAGCGTTTGCGAAGTAATTGCATAATAAGTATATTTTCTTAAATAGAAGTCGCAAAACACAAAGAAGAAACTACTCATTACCGCCATAGCCATACTCGTACACATTTGCATACCCAAATATTGACGGTAAGTCTTTAATTTTAGAGGTTTAAAAAATTCTTTTAAGCTTAATTTTTGTTTAACGGGCAAAGTGCGGACTTGTTCTTTGGCAAATAAAGCCGTTACAATTACCGATACGGCAAAGATTGCGCCAAAAATTATAGCCATATAGATATAGCCAAGACCATTGTCCGCCTTGCTAGGCGAAGCTATCATACTAGGGACGGCTACGCAAATTAGCGAACTAAGTATAGAAAAGGCTATTCTAACCGCATTTACCTTGTTGCGTTGGTTGTAATCGTCGGTCATTTCGCTACCAAGCGAAAAATATGGTATAAGAATAAATGATTGAGCCGTAGAGTATAGCATATATACAACAATGACAAATATAATTTTTACCAGTTGACTTGTAAACAGCATATTCCAGGGGAAAAAGAGCAGTACAAAGGCTACAAACATTATAGGGGCGGATATTAGCATAAAGAAGCGTCTTTTTCCAAATTTGCTATTTGAGTTTCTTGCGTCGGTTATTTTGCCGATAAAGGGGTCAATCAACCCGTCCCAAAATTTTGAAATAAACAATATAGGGCTTACAAATAAGGGGTTGATGCCTACTACGAGGGTAAGAAAGGGGAAAAATAAGAAATTTATTATGTTGAAACTTCCTCCGCCAAATATATCGGCGGAAGCAAACGCAAGTTTTTGACCAAGAGATACCTTTGCAGTTTGAGATTGCCCCATTTTTTCTCCTTGTTGACGCAAATATAATATTTTTAACGATTGATATTTTTTGTCAGCGAACAATTATAAGTGTTATATTGATAATTTTATCTTGTTGATTAATGTGTAGGCGTTTTTCGCTAGCGTAATTTTAGGCAAATAAGCTTTAAGTTGTTTTGATTAATAAGAAAAAGTCCTAAGTAACACCTTTGACTATTAGCTTAGGACGAATATACGCTTATACGTTAAACCTAAATAAGACGACGTCGCCATCTTTTATCACGTAGTCCTTGCCCTCGCTACGAACTTTGCCTTGCTCCCTTGCGTTATTGTAATTGCCACAATCTAGCAAGGTTTGATACGGGACAATTTCAGCTCGAATAAAGCCTTTTTCAAAGTCGGTGTGAATTTTGCCTGCGGCTTGCGGAGCTTTCGTACCTTCTTCGATAGTCCACGCTCTTGTTTCTTTTTCGCCTGCCGTAAGGTAAGATATTAGCCCAAGCAATTTATATGACTTTTCGATTAGCCTTTCAAGACCCCCCTTAGTTATGCCATAACTTTCAAGAAACATTTCTCGTTCTTCCTTGCTAAGGTGTTGCAATTCTTCTTCAACTTTTGCGCATAGCGTTATAACTTCTTCGCCGTCTACGCTTGCTTTAAGTTGGTCTACTAGCGGACAATCTTGTCCTAAGTCGTCTTCGCCTATATTTGCGACATATATTACCGGCTTTGCAGTAAGAAGTAACAAATCTTGCGATATTTCTTTTTCTTGTTCGTCAAGGTCAAGAGTACGAGCAAGTTTGCCTTGCGTTAAGTGGTCGAGCAACTTCTGGTAGGTTTCTATCATTTGTTGATATTTCTTTTCGCCCGACTTTGCCATTACTTTGGCTTTGTCTAACCTAGAATTTAGCGTGTCGATGTCGGCAAATATTAGTTCGAGGTTGATTGTTTCTACATCGCTACTAGGGTTGACGACGGCGTCAACGTGAACTACGTTAGGGTCGTTAAAACATCTTACTACGTGAACGATAGCGTCGACTTCTCTAATATGGGACAAGAATTTGTTGCCTAGCCCTTCGCCCTTGCTTGCGCCCTTGACTAGCCCGGCTATATCTACAAATTTAACCGTAGCGGGCGTAATTTTTTTACTTGCGTAAAGGTTTGCTAATTTATCTAGTCTTTCGTCGGGGACGGCGACTACGCCTACGTTTGCCTCGATTGTGCAGAATGGATAGTTTGCGCATTCTGCCCCCGCCTTAGTTATGGCGTTAAATAGTGTGCTTTTACCTACGTTAGGTAGCCCAACAACCCCTAATTTCATTTTTACGTTCTCCAATTAATAAATATTGTTCTAAAAAAATTGCTTTTGTGTTATAATTATACAGTAGATTTCTAGGTTTGTAAATATAAAGGGGTGA
This sequence comes from Clostridia bacterium, assembly GCA_036654455.1. Lineage (NCBI taxonomy): Bacteria > Bacillati > Bacillota > Clostridia > Clostridia bacterium. The sequence goes on from JAVVRZ010000002.1 coordinate 295,742, forward strand.
AAAATAATGAATATTTGGGAGAGCGTATTTTTAGGCGCTTTACAAGGGTTAACCGAATTTTTGCCAATTTCTTCTAGCGGACATTTAATACTTGCCGGACAATTATTTAATATTCCAAATGATTTATTTTTTAACGTTTTTTTGCACGTGGGGACTTTGCTTTCGGTAGTTATTATTTTACGCAAGAAGATTTTTTTATTGTTTACTAAGGCGTATAGAAAGGTCTTTCTTATGTTGGTTTTAGCCACTATTCCTACTGTTGCCATAGCTTTGCTTGTAAAGATATTCGTACCCGAAGAAATTTTAGACTCTCTACTGCCGATAGGCTTTGCGCTTACCATATTTGTTTTGCTGGCAAACCACTTTTTTTCTAAGGGCGATTTACCGTTAGAGAGTAGATTTTTGCCTCCAATTATTACCGGCGTTGTGCAGGGAATAGCCGTTTTGCCCGGTCTATCTCGTAGCGGTAGCACCATAGCCACGCTTTCGTTGTTTGGGGTAAATAGGGTTCAAGCCGTAGATTTTAGTTTTTTAATGTCTATTCCAATTATTTGCGGTTCTGCGCTTGTCGAAGGGTACGAAGCTATTAAGACTCCGGTTGACGTCAGTTGGTATTGCGTTGTAATCGGTATTGTAGTCGCTTTTCTTGTAGGTTGCCTGTCTATAAGGGTAGTAAGTAAGCTTGCTTCTACTAAGAAACTTGTATATTTTGCAATTTATTTAGTTCTACCGCTTATTACAAGTTTAATATTGCTGTAATTTTTAAATAAGTTAAAGGGCTTAAAATTAGTTTTAAGCCCTTTTTTAGTTAAAGAATTAAGTTTTGCGTAACTAACAATAAATATAACTAACAATAAATATATCAAAAAATAAATATAATTTTTAACAATAATTTTTATTTAACAAAGAGAACATTTTTTGTTCTTGTTATATATCTACGTATCCGCCTTTTGCCATAGTTCTACTAAATAGAGCGAAGAATTCTCTTTCGCCCGTACTGCCGAGAGTTATCGGGGTTGCTTGAACAAGGTAGCCCGAGTCGGTAAACCAACCGCCGAAAGTATAGCCAAACTTACTTGCGGTAAATAGATTTATTGTAGGCGTAGCGACGGTGTAATTAGGCGGATTAAGACCGTCGTGTTGTCCGCCGTCTAGGTGGTAGGTAATTGCGTAAGTTATTATGTTCCATTTTGCGTAAATTGTGACGTTAGCTGTAATTGCCGAACCTGCAACTGCTAAATTAGCAGTAGCGGGTTCGGTATACCAACCGGCAAAAGCAAAGCCTTGCTTAGTAGGAGTTGGCAAAGGGTTAGGTAGAGCGGTTACTCCTGTTAAACTTGTTACGGCGCTACCGCCGTTAGAATTGTAGTCTACTGAGTATCCGCTAGGAATTGCCGTCCATTTTGCATTAATTATAACTTGGTCGTTAGAATTTCCTAATGGTATTAATGGTTCGCCGTTTGCAACTGGGGTTGTAAATGCGCTATCGGCATACCAACCGGCAAAAGTATAGCCGGGCTTAGTTGGCGGTTGCGAAGGTAGGTTAAGATTATAATTATCGGTAGTGTCAATGTTACCTTTATCGCCATTTGTATAAGTACCGCCGTTAAGTTCGGCTACTACCATATAACCACCGCCTAAAAATACATTTTTAAGTATTGCTACGGCCTTGCCGGAACTATCGGTAAAAGTTTGTTTGTTAAGTCCCGTCCTCGTTATATTAAGTCCTATTATTTTAAAGTATCTGGTAATATAATCATTAAATGTAGAATTAAAAGACGCATCAAATGAAAAATCTGGCGCAGGAGTGAAAGCACTAAGAAAGGCTAACATTTCGTCTAATACAGGTTTACACTGATTACATGTAGCTTCCGTCATATCCATAGCGAAAAACCAATTCTCCTGCATAGTTATTGATTCAGCAGAACGAATAGTTGACCGAGTGGTAATTATATGCGTTTTTGGAATATTGTTTGTAAAGTAGCTAATTATAAGTCTTTCATAAGCATTGATTTCTCCGGATTGCGGATAGGCAAATAATTGTAAATTTGTAAACATTATGCTGTAATCTCCAATATTTCGTATGTCAAGTCAAGCGTAGGCGCAACGTTACTTGTAAGCTCTAAGACAAAACTTCCAACATATACGGTAGGAATTTTGCTTACTAAGTTAGTAAGCGCAGTTAGAGTTTCTTTGTTAGAAGGATATATTTTTACATAAGCGTTTGCGGTAATTAGATTGTCGCTAACGCTAGCTAGGTAAGGGCTTGCCGTCCCGGTAAGGCTGACCCTGACTTGTTTTATGGTTACGCCGACATTACCTTTTTCGCCCTGTATACCCTGAACCCCCTGTATACCCTGAACCCCTTGTGCGCCTTGTATTCCGCTGTCGCCTCTGTCGCCCTTTTCACCCCGAACGCCTTGTATGCCTTGTATACCTTGTATTCCTCTGTCGCCCTTTTCGCCTTGTATTCCTTGTATACCCTGTATACCCTTTTCGCCCTGTATGCCTTGTATTCCTCTGTCACCTTTGTCACCTTTCTCGCCCTTTGCTCCGGTATACATTCCCGTAGCTTTATCTGCTATAAGTTGAGTTGCGGTGTCGTTACAATTTTTGATAGCGGTTTGGGTATCTGCAATTTGCAAGAACATTTTTGCGATAATGTCGTTATTTACCGTAGTGTTCAAGTTTGCTGAGACCGATTCTTTTACTTCAAGCGAACAAGTTAAATCGCTTTTAAGTACAATTTTTGAGTTTGTAGCCTCCCTAGCTACAAGTTGAATATAGACGTTTCCCCTCCTTGCAATACAATTTTCAAGGTCGTAATAAAGCACCGAAGTGTATTGAGCGTCGGCGATACTAAGTAATTGCGGACTTACAAATCTACTTTTGCCATTAAAAAATTCTAAATTGTAATTGTAGTTTGCAAGTGTGGCAGGCACAATTACCTTTAACCTTGTAGTAAGATTGTCGCCTTCGCTTATGTACATTTTGCTTAGAGCGACTAATTCACGGTTTTCTGTAAACCGTAGGTAGTAGTTAACTATTGCCATTTTCTTCTCCTTTTTCAAAAGGTAAGATATATTCTTGTCTATATATTATAAAGCTTACTGTCAATATTTTTAATCAAGTTCTTCCAACTTAATTATTATTTGATTGCTTTTTGTCAATAATTAAATTAGGAGGTACTAAGTATGAAGTGTAAACGCTGTAAAAAACCTATTGAAACAAACAAGGCTGTAATATGTCCTAATTGTAGGCAAGTAGTTTGTATGGACTGTTATCAAAAAGACGGCTATACGTGTAGCAAATGTAAGGGAGAATATAAATATTTCAATTAGTATATTTTGAACGTAGTTATTGCTAAATATGACTTTTTTTGATATAATATTTTTATGTTAGAAAAGCTTAAATTACTTAACAATCAACCCGTTGTCCTTGCCGTTTCGGGCGGAATAGACTCTATGGTAATGCTTGACATCTTTATCAAGCATTACAAGGGCGACTTTTGCGTTGCAACGGTAAATCACAATATTCGCCAAACAGCCAAACAAGATTGCTTGTTTGTCGCCGACTTTTGCAAGCGTTATAGCGTAGAATGTAATATTCTTTGCGTCGACGTACCTAGCCATCAACAAAAAAACCACCTTTCGCAAGAAACTTCGGCAAGGCTACTTAGGCACGATGTTTTAGAAAAATTTGCCGACGGAAAAATAATTTGTCTTGCTCATAACAAAAATGACAACGCCGAAACTATACTTATGCACTTACTTAGGGGTAGCGGAGCAAAAGGCGCTTTGGGTATTATAGACACGCCTCGTCTTTTTAGACCCTTAATTGATTGTTCAAGACAACAAATCGAACAATACGCAAAAGAGAACTCCGTTTCTTACGTAATAGACCACACTAACGACGATATAACTTACACTCGCAACTTTGTTCGCAAGGTTATTTTGCCCGATTGCAAAAAAGTTAACGCAAATTATCTTGACAATATAATAAATTTTTCTAAGTTAATTTCCGCCGACCAAGTTTATCTTATACGGCAAGCGAACGAATTGCTGAATATTTATTCGGTCGAAGTCGACAACAAAACTGCCATTATACCGCTACAACTTTTTGAGTGTCCTTTGCCTCTTGTCAGCCGAGCCATTTTTATAATTTTTAGCAAATTAGGGGTAAATGTTGATATCGAACAAGTTCATATTAAAGATATTTGTAGCCTAAGCGACAAAATTGTTGGTAAAAGTTTAAATTTA